>JAEYNI010000220.1 GCA_023412635.1 Bacillota bacterium | reverse complement strand
TTAAACGAATGGGTGCAAGGATTAAGGTAGAAGGTAGAATCGCAGTAATAGATGGGGGAGCAGTCCTGTCTGGTGCTCCTGTAAAGGCTACCGATTTGCGTGCTGGAGCTGCAATGGTTCTTGCCGGGCTGGTTGCCAAGGGAAAAACGGAAATTAGTAATATTAAATATATAGACAGAGGCTATGAGAATTTTGTTCACAAGCTTAATCTTCTTGGAGCAGACATAGGAAGGATTTCGACAGAGGACTGAGATTTATGTACTTAAGTATTAAATGCTTCATGTGAGGCCAATGGGACAATAATTGATAGCATTTTTAGGCGTAATGTCAAATACATAGTCATCAAAAATAAATGGCACGTGCGATAAATTAAATTTAAGCCCATTTATGATTTGGGCAAATTTATTTTGCACGAAGTAGAAATGGAGCTTAAATGATTAAATTTTGCAGTTTGTTTAGTGGAAGTAGCGGAAATGCGCTTTTTATAGGGACAGAAAAAACAAAACTTCTTATAGACGCTGGTTTAAGCGGAAAAAGGATATTGGAGGCGCTTTGCTCTATCGGAGAAAATCCGGCGGAGCTAAGCGCTATATTAATTTCCCATGAGCACGTAGATCACGTAAGGGGAGCAGGGATAATTTCCAGGAAACAAAATATTCCGATATATGCTAATGAAGCCACCTGGTGTGCTATGGAGCACGGACTGGGCCCTGTTAAGCTTGAAAACAGGGTTAGTTTTTGTACCGGAGAAGAATTTGAAATTGGGGATATATGTGTAAGGCCCTTTTCAATTCCACATGATGCAGTGGAGCCCGTGGGCTACAATTTTATAGCCGGGGGAAAACGAATTACTACAGCTACAGATATTGGCCACATGAATAAAGAACTGTTGGCAAATATAGAAGGTAATGACCTGCTGCTCCTTGAATCGAATCACGACGTAGAAATGCTGCGAGTGGGTCCCTATCCCTGGCCTCTGAAAAAGAGAATTATGGGAGACCACGGGCACTTGTCAAATGAGATGGCGGCAAAGGTGATTGCCTACCTGGCTGAAAAGGGCTGCAGGAACTTTATACTTGGGCACTTAAGCCATGAGAACAATTTTCCTGAGCTTGCGTATCAGACAACCTTCAACGCCCTTACAGAAAAGAAAATAGCAGTGGGTGAAGATGTTCTACTGGAAGTGGCCAGCAGAGACAGAGTAGGAAAAGTTAAGATTATATAAAAATTTTATAGTAAATACGAGAATTATCTTTAATGATTCCAGGGGCCTGTACGGGGTTCCTTTTTTACGTGTGTTGAACGAAAAGGCGAAGATAGACAGAATATATAATAATGGGAACTAAATGTTCTCAGCATGGAGAGAAACTATGAGAATAACAATTGCTGCAGTAGGCAAGCTGAAAGAACGATATCTGAAAGAGGGGATTTCTGAGTACACTAAGAGACTCTCCCGCTTTGCAGATGTAGATATAATCGAAGTAGATGATGAACAGGCACCTGATAGCCTAAGCCCGGCTCAGGAAGCGCAGGTTAAGGCGCGCGAGGCTGAAAGACTGTTAAAAAAGGTTAAAGAAGGCGGCTACATTATATTGCTTGACCTTGCAGGAGAACAGACAACTTCGGAGGGCTTTGCGGTCAAACTTGAGAATACAATGTTATCCGGCAATTCACATATAACATTCATAATAGGCGGCTCTCTCGGACTTGATCAAAGTCTTATAAAGGCTGCCAATTACAGGATATGCCTGTCAAAAATGACTTTTCCTCATCAGCTGGCAAGATTAATTCTTCTAGAACAGGTCTATAGGGCATTTAAGATCATGAAAAATGAGACCTATCATAAATAACGTATAATTGATAATTTCAACAAGATAACAAGTAAACGCCTCAGTTGATGAAATTAATAAAATGTCAGCATACCTTGTAGAATTCGCTAAGCGTTCTTAGTCGGCATATAAAAAGGTATCAAAGAAGAAACCACTCAAAACGTTTATAAATCAATGTTTTGAGTGGCTTCTTTTTTGATATTAGGTCGAATAACAATATGTATTACAAAAAGCAGTATATGAACTGGAATTTTTACATTTATTTTTCCAATGAGCTTAGTATACCTGTTATCTTTTCAATTAAACTAATTATTTTCTTGGATAATATTTCCGCCTTATTATATAAATCCTGGGCTTCAGCTTTTTGATCATTCTTGATAGCTTCAACTACCCTGTCTCCTATAAGGTGAAATTCATGATGAATATCACCTATCTGCTTCCAATCTTCAATTATTTCTGTGTAATTTATACATATGGCATTGTAGAAATGTCCGAAGGCACATTTTTTTGAATTGGTTTGCAGAGGATAAATACGCATTTCATCAACAGAAGTTTTAAGCACTTCTATCCATTTTATATGAGCTTTCACCGCTTTTGTTAATACATCCAGTATTTCTTCTTTTGTAATCGCATGAGCACCGTCTTCAAGACTCTGAAACATAACATTAAGTATATCGGACAACCGGTTATCAATTTGAGATATCTGTCCTGCAAACTCTACACTCTTTATGGCATCTTCATGTATAATTTGAGTCATAATACTAAGTTTTTCCGCATCGCTGCTGGAAACTTCCATTGCCTGATTTATTTCATCCGTTGAAATCTTTATTCCCTGCATGGACTTATTGATTATATCAACATCTTCGATTACATTATTGAGCATGCCTACATTCTTGCTAACCGTATCGGATACTGCTTCAATTTTTTCACTCATTTGAGCAGATGATTTAATTGTATTGTCTAGGCTTATCGTGCTTTCTTCAGCAGCGATCTGAATACTGCTGACAAACTGCATCATACCATTAAGATTTTGTTTTGTATCATCGGCTAATTTACGGATTTCCTGTGCTACAACTGCAAATCCACGCCCGCTTTCACCTGCTCTCGAAGCTTCAATTGCGGCGTTTAAAGACAAAAGATTAGTTTTCTCAGCAATGTCCTGAACACTATTGACAATATTTTCGACCTCTGCTGCTAGGTCCATCAGATGCTGGATTTTACCAATCATGATCTCATTATCATGGATCACATTGTCTTTGAAAGATTGTAGCTCTATTAAAAGGCTCATACTTTCATCATTTTTCTTTGCCAGCGATTTGCTTTCACCAGAGAGACTGTTTAAAGTATCCGAGGTAGATGCGACAACATTATTTACGTCATTCATAGTTGCTGTTGTTTGTTCGACAATTGCCAGGTTAGATTCACTTACAGTTGCCATTTCTGAAGCGAAATCTGTTAACTGGTTGGAAATGTGGGTCATACCTACATCAAAATTGCTCAATGAGCTTACTATATCGA
>JAEYNI010000197.1 GCA_023412635.1 Bacillota bacterium | reverse complement strand
TAATAAGCCTTCTTTCAAAAAGGCTTAATGACACTACTATTATGGCAACTGAAGTAGGGCAGAATCAGATATGGGCTGCCAACAGCTTCATTGCCAAACGCCCCGGAGCCTTTATAACCTCCGGAGGACTTGGAACAATGGGTTACGGCTTACCGGCCGCAATAGGAGCAAAGCTCGGCAGCCCCGACAGTACGGTAGTTGTAGTTGGAGGGGATGGCAGTTTTCAAATGTCAATGCCCGAACTTGGTACAATTAAACAGTGTGGCATAGGAATTAAAATACTTATTTTGAATAATTCAAGGCTTGGTATGGTTCGTGAAATACAGAAAACCAGGTATAACAAGAGATATTCACAGGTTTATATGAACGACAATCCGGATTTTGTGAAGCTGGCCGAAGCATATGGCTTTCGGGCCGAAAGAATAACAGCAGATTCACATATAGATGCGGCCCTAGATAGATTTTTGGCAGATGACAGTACGTATTTACTGGAATGTGTTATTGATCCTGAGGAGTCAACAATTTAAAGCATAAATCGGTAAATTATCAAATATTGCAGAGTATTATAATACAGGACGAGGGAGGAAATCATATGGCAAAGTATACACTATCGGTTCTGGTTGAAAACCGCTCGGGTGTTTTGTCCAGAGTGGCCGGGTTATTCAGCAGAAGAGGCTTCAACATTGACAGCCTTGCGGTTGGAGTGACAGAAAACCCCGATGTTTCCAGAATGACAATTGTAGTAAACGGTGATGAATATACTGTTGAACAGGTCAGTAAGCAGCTCAACAAGCTTATAGATGTTATAAAAATCAGAGCACTTGAAAATTCCGATTCGGTCAGCAGGGAACTTGCCTTGATCAAAGTTAATGCCACTGCTGCTACCAGATCGGAAATAATTCAAATAGTAGAAATATTCAGAGCAAAGATAGTTGATGTTTCAAAGAACACTTTAACAGTTGAAATTTCAGGAGCTACCGACAAGGTTGAAGCACTGGAGGATATGCTTAAACAATTCGGAATAAAGGAAATAGTCCGCACAGGAACTATTGCAATTGAGAGAGGAAACAAATATATAAAGGCTGGAAGCACCGAAGAATAGTAAGACTCCTCAATATGCCGTTACGGATGAATTCAGCCAAAAAGCAATTCCCCGGTATAGAGGTTCAATATAAATACAAGCAATTAAATTGTAATTAAAATCTAGGAGGTAAATTCAAAATGGCAAAAATGTACTACGATAGTGATTGTAATCTGAAGTTACTGGAAGGAAAAACAGTAGCGGTAATAGGATACGGAAGTCAGGGGCATGCACACGCACAGAATCTTAAGGACAGCGGTGTCAACGTAATAGTAGGTTTAACTCCAAATTCCTCAAGAAGAAAACAGGTTGAGGCTGACGGGTTAAAGGTTTATGATACAGCGGTGGCTGCAAAAATGGCTGATATTATAATGATTCTGATCCCTGATGAAAAGCAGAAGGCAATGTATTATGAGAGTATAGCTCCAAACCTTGAAGCAGGAAATATAGTTATGTTTGCTCACGGCTTTAATATCAGCTTTAACCAGATTATCCCTCCGGCAGACGTTGACGTTGTAATGGCTGCTCCAAAGGGACCTGGACACACAGTTAGAAGCCAGTATAAAGAGGGAAGAGGAGTTCCTGCATTGATAGCTATAGCTCAGGACGCATCAGGCAAGGCGAAGGATTATGCTCTTGCATATGCTGCCGGTATCGGAGCTGGAAGGGCAGGAATACTTGAAACTACCTTCAGAGAAGAGACAGAAACTGATCTGTTTGGCGAACAGGCTGTACTCTGCGGCGGTGTTACCGAATTAATGAAGGCAGGCTTCGAAACACTGGTAAATGCAGGTTATCAGCCTGAAATTGCATACTTTGAGTGTGTACATGAGATGAAACTGATAGTAGACCTCATAAATCAGGGAGGCTTTGCCGAAATGAGATACTCAATCAGTGATACAGCTGAATATGGTGATTACGTTACCGGTAAGAGAATAATCACTGATGAAACCAGAAAAGAAATGAAAAAGGTACTTAAGGAAATTCAGGACGGTAAGTTTGCTGCCAACTGGATTGCAGAAAACAACGCGGCAGGAAGAGCAAACTTCCTTGCAATGAGAAGAAATGAAGCAGAACACCAGGTAGAAAAAGTAGGCGCAGAACTCAGAAAGATGATGAGCTGGCTGAAGAAGTAATTATACAGAGGTGGCATTAGGATGAAAATGCCATTAAGTATAAATCAGATTGGGAGTTCCATATAAAAATAGCTAAGCATATAAATACATGTTTGACGGGTACGCGAGTACAACTTATGGCAATGTGGCCGCACGGTAGAAACGATAAAATAAACCGTCCGGTTATAAGACGGTTTATTTTATCGTTTCGTGTGCAACACATGACATAAGTTTGTACGGGAGTACCGGAAAACAGCTCTTATTTACCTGTTTAGCACTTAAATACTCCCACTAAATTTATACTAAATATTTTAGACATTTATGAATGTTAGAATGGGGGTTTTTAGACCCTCGGAAGGAGGTTAATTCTATGGCGAGAAGAATTAAGATATTCGATACAACACTTAGAGACGGAGAACAGACACCGGGGGTTAATCTGAATCTCCAGGAGAAAATGGAGATTGCAAAACAACTCGCAAGATTGGGAGTAGACGTTATAGAGGGAGGTTTTGCAATAGCTTCTCCAGGTGATTTTGAATCAATAATGACACTTTCAAAAAATGTAAGGGACGTTTCCATCGCCAGCCTCTGCCGCGCTACCGAAAAGGATATAGACAGAGCCTGGGAAGCTGTACAATACGCTGAAAGTCCCAGAATCCATACATTTATTGCAACATCAGACATACACATGAAATATAAGCTTAAGATGACAGAGGAAGAAGTTTTCGAACGTGCTGTGGCCATGGTTAAAAGAGCTAAAAGCTATTGCTCCGATGTAGAGTTTTCAGCGGAAGATGCCAGTAGAACCCGTGAAGAGTTTCTCGTCAGAATTGTAGAAGCTGTTATCGCTGCCGGAGCCACGGTGGTAAATATACCCGACACAGTAGGTTATACCACTCCTGTAGAATTTGGAAGGCTGATCCGTACCTTACGTAATAATGTTCCGAACATTGATAAGGCGGAAATAAGCGTACACTGCCATAATGACCTGGGTCTGGCTGTTGCAAATTCACTTGCGGCAATTGAAAACGGAGCTGCCCAAGTGGAGTGTACCGTTAACGGTCTTGGAGAAAGGGCCGGAAATGCAGCTGTCGAAGAGATTATAATGGGTATAAACACAAGAAAAGACTATTATGATATAACACATAAGATAGATACAACTCAAATATACAGAACCAGCAGACTTGTTTCAAGTCTTACAGGTGTGAGCGTGCAGCCTAACAAAGCAATTGTAGGCGCCAATGCTTTTGCTCATGAGTCAGGAATACACCAGCATGGAGTTCTTTCCGAGAAGTCCACATATGAGATAATGACTCCCGAATCTGTAGGCGTGGGAAAAAACAGGATGGTTCTGGGGAAACTATCGGGACGTCATGCCTTTGAGGACCGGTTGAAGGAAATGGGATATGTATTATCTGCTGAGGAGATAAAGGTCGCTTTTGAAAAGTTCAAGGATTTGGCCGATAAAAAGAAAGTTGTAACTGATAAGGATATTGAAGCATTGGTGGATGAAAATATCGCTGTCCCTGAGATTTTCGTAATCGACAGCTTCCAGATCAATAGCGGAAATAAGATGATATCAACCTCAACTGTTAGCATAAGAAGAGAAAATGAAATAATCACCGAAGCTGCCACAGGGGATGGCCCTGTCGATGCTGCCTTTAAAGCCATTGAACGTGCAACCGGAGTCAATGCTGAGTTGGTACATTACAGAATAAAAGCTGTTACTGAAGGTAAGGATGCCCTTGGTGAGGTAACTGTCAAGATATCTACCGAGAATACTGTTTATATGGGTAAGGGTGTCAGTACCGACATTATTGAGGCCAGTGTTAAGGCATACCTCAGTGCAATAAACAGGTCTATCAGTGAAATCGGAGAAGCAGCAATAATTAACCGTTAGGGGCGCTTAAATTGAAGCAGCCCCTATAGGGGCTGTTTTTTTTGATTATAGGATTTTATATATTTTTAACTAGCGTAAAGACTATTGTACTTCGTATGAAACACTTCACAATAAATCCAACAAATTGTCTCACGGAGTACTTTGCTTAATGCATATACAGATGCAAAAATCTACATAATGCATATACAGATGCAATAATCTTATTGATGCATTTGAAGATGCAATTAACCCAATGATGCATCATCGAGTGCATCAAAACTGTTGAGATTAATACTCGAATATGATACTGTATATATAAAAGCAATAAATTGGGCATGGAGGCTAAAAATGTATTTTGCTATAATCGGGGATATCAAGAATTCACGTAAAATGAAGGAGCGTTTTCAGATACAGGAACAGCTTCGTCAGATACTGGAAGAAGTAAATTCCGAATTCGATGAATATATTGCCGCAAAATTTATAATAACCCTTGGAGATGAGTTCCAGGGTCTGCTAAATTCAACTCAACCAATAATAAAGATAATTGAAAAAATAACTCTGAAGATTTATCCTGTGAGACTAAGATTTGGGATAGGCTGCGGTGAAATTTCAACCAAAATTAACAGAGAGATGGCTATTGGTGCCGACGGAACAGCATATCATCATGCCAGACATATGATAAGCAAGATTAAAAAAAATCAAAGCAGCAGAATGAGTGACCAAACATCAATCGGAATTTCAGCTGGCGATAATCAAAGCATTGTGGAATTGGCAAACAATACTTTCAGCCTCTGGTCCTTTATACAGGAAAAATGGACTCCAAAACAGGTACGACTGATTCTTGAAACAATAGAGTGTGATAATAACCAGAGGGAGGCCGCCCGTAGGCTGGGAATTGTTCAGTCATCTGTGCAGCGGGGCTTGAAGAGCTCGGGATATTATACTTATATGCATACAAAAAGAACGTTGGAAGAGGTTTTCGTAAGAGTCTGGGGTTAGCTTGAGGCTGAATGGGTTAATACCGGCAGGCAAAAATACAAAAGTGTAAAATGCAGCTGGATAAATACTGTAGAGTAAATACAACAAGTTATCGGGGGGCAGCTATGGATAGGATTTTGGGTTTTTCACTTATTTCATTACTATTGGTTCTGCATGTAATAGGGGATTTTTATTTACAAACTGAAAAAATAGCAAATAATAAGAAAACAAGTTACCGCGGTGTGATAATACACGCAATGCAATATGGTATTCCATATTTGCTGGCATTAATTTTTATAAGAATTAATATACTGCTCATAATTTGTCTTGTACTTGCAGTTCTTGCTCATTTCGCAGTTGATTCTCTTAAATACTGGCTCAGTAGAAAGGCTGCCAGCAGTTACTTTTTTACCAGACAGGCCATTGTATTTGCCGCAGACCAGCTTTTACATACAGTATTGCTGATATTTATAGCTCTGCTATATATAAAAAGTAATTTGCCGGGAGGACTGGTATATTTCTATGAAATGTGGAACGATCTGTTACTTATGATAAATCTGCTCCCTGTTTCAGTAATTAAATGGTTACTACTTGCTTTACTTATATTAAAGCCGGCAAACATAATCTTTAGTTTGTTTTTTTCAAACTTTAAGCCGGAGGATGAAGTGGCAAGGGATGAGAAACATCAGAGAACGGGAGCAATTATAGGAAGTCTTGAACGAATTTTAATAGTATTTTTTCTAAGTATAAATCAATTTTCAGCTCTTGGTTTTATATTGACAGCCAAATCAATTGCCAGATATGATGCCATAGCGAAAGACCGGAAGTTTGCAGAGTATTATTTAATCGGAACATTGGTAAGCGTTGTATTTTCAGTGGCAGCCTATACATTGGTCTTTAAAGGACTATAGCTTTAATGAAAGGGGAAGAAAAATATGTCAAACAAGCTCATTATATATGATTCAACACTTAGAGACGGAGCTCAGGCATTGGGAATATCCTTTACGGTGGAGGATAAACTTAAAATAGTAAATAAGCTGGATAAATTGGGGATAGATTATATTGAGGCGGGAAATCCCGGCTCAAATCCAAAGGATCTGGAGTTTTTTGAGAAGGTTCTTAAACTGAAGCTGACAACCTCTAAGATAATAGCCTTTGGTGCAACCAGGAGGGCTAACATAAAAGCTGAGGAGGATGTTAATTTAAAATCTCTTCTAAAGGCGGGTACAGAGGCAATTGCTGTGTTTGGGAAAGCCTGGGACTTTCAGGTTACTGACATATTAAAAACCACACTGGAAGAAAACCTGAAGATGATATCAGATACCATAAAATTTCTCAAAGAGAACGGTAGGACAGTGGTTTATGATGCTGAGCATTTTTTTGACGGGTATAATGCCAATCCGGAATATGCAATGGAAACATTAAGAGTAGCCTGCAAGGCAGGTGCAGATACTATCTGCCTTTGCGATACAAAGGGTGCAAGTCTTCCGTCGAATATTGCAAAAATTACAGGTCTTGTGCGTAATGAGGTGAATTGCGCAATAGGAATCCACTGTCACAATGATAACGGGATGGCAGTTGCAGGCTCCATAGCTGCTGTTGAGGTGGGAGCTGTTCAGATTCAGGGTACGATAAACGGCTTTGGGGAAAGATGTGGTAACGCCAATCTATGTACAATAATTCCAAATTTGCAGCTGATGATGAATTACGACTGTATTCCCGCCGAAAACATGGAGAAGCTTACCTCTACGGCAAGATATGTCAGTGAGGTAGCAAACATAATTCATGATGAAAGGGCTCCTTTTGTAGGAAACTGTGCCTTTGCCCACAAAGCGGGTATGCACGCCGATGCCGTAAATAAAAATACTTCTGCCTATGAGATGTTTAACCCGGAGGTGGTTGGGAACCAGAGAAATATACTTATGTCCGAGGTAGCAGGCAGAAGCGCAGTGATGAGTATGATAAATATGGTGGATAACTCAATAACCAAGGATTCTCCAGAAACCAAAAAGATTATTGAACGGCTTAAAGAACTGGAGTACGAAGGGTACCAGTATGAAGGTGCAGAGAGTTCCTTCGAACTTGTAATCCGTAAAATGCTGGGAAAATATAAGCCCTTTTTTGAACTAAAGGAATTCAAGGTTATAGTAAATGAACCCACAGTAAACAGTGTTAATTCATCTGCAATGATAAAAATACTGGTAGATGGACAGACTGAGATAACAGCGGCGGAAGGCGACGGCCCGGTTAATGCTCTTGACAAGGCCTTGAGAAAAGCCTTGGAACGTTTCTATCCGGAAATAGCTGAAATGAAACTGACCGACTACAAGGTAAGAGTATTGGATTCCAACTTTGCAACAGCTTCAAAAGTAAGAGTTTTAATTGAGACAACCGACGGGCAGGATATATGGGCAACAGTAGGGGTTTCAACCGACATAATTGAAGCCAGCTGGAGAGCTCTGGTGGATTCTGTGGAGCACAAGCTTATGAAGGGAACCGGGATATGAAAAGGTTAAGCCTCGGCCAAACTGTTACGTATCAGTACCCCTGATCGTTTTTGCTACTATTATTTAATAAAATGGTATATAATAACCGTAGCTTTGTATAATAGTACAAATAATTAAGTTAAGGGGATCAATATTTTGAAACTATATGGCAGAATAATCAAAAACGGTAAGTTATTAAAGGAAGCCTGGGCCGTTCCGGATAACGAAAACGGTATATTCCATGATCAATTGGAGGAATGCCTCATTTCAGTTTGCAAGCAGCTGGACATTGAGGTTCCGATATGGCTGAAGAAAAACACTACCGAGTTTGGAATATATAGAAAAACAAGCTTTAACAGTGATCATTTCGGTGAATCAATAAAATTTGACAGGTTTGAGATTGTACTATATTAATATAATTTATAAATGAATAACTTAAATAATGCATTTTTTGAATTAAGAATGTAAATTCTAAACACGTATGCCTTTTGTGGACATACGTGTTTTTTGCTGCCATGCATGATTAATCTTAATAAAGTTAAAATAAAAACTTTAGCTTTTTTATTAAAACCATCTTGATAAAACAACGAATAATTGATATACTTTATAATATAATATTATAAAGTAAACTTTGGAAAGGGGGACTATACATTGTCTTTTCTAATTGGTATCGATCTTGGAACCTCAGGTGTAAAGACTGTATTGTTTAATGAAAGCGGAAAACCTATAGCGAGTTCCACCGTGGAATACCCACTTTATCAGCCAAATCTCGGATGGGCAGAGCAAGAACCTGAAGAGTGGTGGAGGGGCACATGTGAAAGTATAAATAATGTTCTATTAAAAAGTGGTGTTGATAAGCGTGAAATAAAGGGTATAGGCTTATCGGGCCAAATGCATGGAGCCGTACTTCTTGATAAGGATGACAAGGTACTCAGGAAAGCTATTATCTGGTGCGATCAGAGAAGCGCTGCTGAATGTGATCAAATAACAGAAATTATCGGTAAGGAAAGATTGATTGAAATTACAGCTAATCCGGCACTTACAGGGTTTACTGCATCAAAGATCATGTGGGTAAAAAATAATGAGCCGCAGATATTTGAAAAAATTGCAAAAATATTGCTTCCAAAGGACTATATCCGATTTAGACTGACCGGTGAATATGCAACAGAAGTTTCTGATGCCAGCGGTATGCAGTTGATGAATATAGCCGAAAGAAAGTGGAGTGACGAAGTAGTAAGCAAACTGGGACTATCCACTTCAATGCTCGGTAAGATGTATGAATCACAGGAAGTAACGGGTAAGGTTACAGCTTCCGCTGCTGCAGCAACAGGACTGAATGAAGGAACTATTGTTGTAGGCGGAGCCGGGGATCAGGCTGCCGGAGCGGTAGGTAATGGTATTGTTAAGCCGGGAGTAGTATCATCTACAATCGGAACGTCAGGTGTTGTTTTTGCATACACAGACAAACTAACTATAGACCCATTGGGAAGAGTTCATACATTCTGTCATGCAGTACCCAATACCTATCATATAATGGGTGTTACACAGGGCGCCGGACTTTCGCTGAGCTGGTTCAGAGATAACTTCTGTGCGGAAGAAGTTATGACATCGAAATTATCAGATATTTATATCTATAAACTGCTTGATGCCGAGGCTGAAACAATTAAGCCTTGCAGTGATGGACTTGTCTATCTGCCATATCTGATGGGCGAAAGAACACCTCACCTTGATCCAAATGCAAGAGGAGTATTCTTTGGGTTGACAGCTTCACACACAAAACCCCATTTTGTTCGTTCAATAATGGAGGGTGTAACTTTCAGCCTTAGAGATTGTATGGAAATTATAAGAGGTATGGGTGTTAACGTATCTGAGGTTAGAGCTTCAGGCGGCGGCGGAAAGAGTGATATCTGGAGACAGATGCAGGCAGATATATTCGGAACAAATATCAACAGAATCAAGTCTGACGAAGGCGGAGCACTTGGTGTTGCAATACTGGCCGGAGTGGGTGCAGGAATATACAAGAGTGTTCCTGAAGCCTGTGAAGCAATTATCCAGGTTAAGGATACTTTGGCACCAATCCAGGAAAACATCAGCAAATACAATGAATTCTATAAATTGTATACAAAGTTGTATAAGTCATTGAAGGACGACTTTACACAACTTAATAACATACTAAAGTAATTGATAAACCGATATGATGTTTATGACGGTATAAGCTTCGAAATGTACTAATGTGGGAAGGGGGCAGGGACATGAAACCGGGTAAGACAGGAAACAACAAGTTCCTGAAGCAATTTAACGAAACTTCCCTATTGGAATTGATAAGAACCAACAAGCAGTTATCGAAGGCTGATCTGGCCCAACTTACAGGACTGTCTCCAACTGCATGCGGAATTATTGTATCAAATCTTTTGGAAAAAAGTTATATTCGAGAAGCTGGTGTTGGAGTCTCAAAAGGCGGAAGAAGGCCAAACCTTTATGAGCTTAATCCTAAAAGCTATTACTCCATAGGGGTAGATATTGATGTAGACTATATCCGATTCATACTTATGGATATTACCGGGAATGTTGAATTCAGGGATAAAATCTCAAGCGGATTTGGACAATCAGTTTCAGACGCAATTAGGCTTATAGAGGAAAAAGTCCGCCAGATTATTGAGAAAAACCATATTACCGAGGATAGACTACTGGGAGTTGGAGTATCCGTTCCAGGTATGGTGGACAATATAACCCATGAGATTATATATGCTCCAAATCTGGGGTGGGAACGGGTTGATCTTGGGCTTATGCTGTCAAGCATGGGTTGTTTCCCTATCTATGTTGATAATGAGGCAATGTGCTCGGCCATATGTGAAAACTGGATTGGCTGCTGTATAGAACTAAAGGATTTCGTATGTATAAACATGAAGTCGGGTATTGGCTCAAGCATATTTGCAGGAGGTAATATTTACAGGGGTTGCAGCGGAAGTGCCGGTGAAATCGGCCACATTATGGTGGATCACAACGGGCCCAAATGTGCCTGCGGAAATTATGGTTGTCTTGAAACACTTGTTTCAACCAGGTCAATGGTTGAAAAGGCCCAAAGGCTTGTGAGGCAAGGTCTGATAACCGATTTCCCGGAAGCTCTGGATATTAATACAATAGATTCCATTGATGATATTATAAGTGCCGTAAATACAGGAAACGAATCTGCAAGAGTGATTCTTGTAGAAGCAGCCGGATATCTCGGACTTGCACTGGCAAATCTCGTCAATACAATAAACCCTTCCAGGATAGTGCTTGGAAAGGAACTTACAAAATTACCAGAGGATATTCTTGAGCACCTTAGGAGTATTGCATTAGCTAAGGCTTTGAAATATCCGGCCTCAAGGGTTGATATACTCATTTCCAAATTAGGCGAGGATACCTCGGCACTTGGAGCAGCAATTATACCATTAAAAAAACTCTTTGGCTACAGGCTTTAGAGTACATTATATAAGCACAATTTAAGAGTAATATAAGCGTAGATAAAAAATTATTAAAAAGCGTGCAATGGCACGCGGATGGAGGGTATTATGTCAGAAATTTTCAGCGGAATTTCTAAAATCAAGTATGAAGGCAGTGGATCTGATAATCCATTAGCATTCAAGTACTATAATCCAGATGCGGTTATAGGCGGAAAAACAATGAAGGATCACTTAAGATTTGCAGTTGCATACTGGCATACTTTTGCAGCAGCCGGAGCAGATATGTTTGGTGCCGGTTCATGGGAAAGACCTTGGAACACAATGTCAGCTATGGACGGCGCAAAGTTTAAGG
>JAEYNI010000196.1 GCA_023412635.1 Bacillota bacterium | reverse complement strand
CAATTTCTTTAGCGGTATACATTTTATGGGCCTTGTCCTTGTACAGTATCCCGTCAAGATGGTCCAGTTCATGGCAGATTGCCCTTGCAAAAAGTTCTTCTGCTTCAATTATCACTGTTTCACCATTTCTGTCGGTATATTTCGCTTTAACATGCATAGGACGTACTACTTCCCCTGAAGTTCCAGGAACACTAAGGCAGCCCTCCATACCATCCTGTTCTCCGCTCTGTTCAAGTATTACGGGATTTATCATCTCGAATAGGCCGTTTCCAACATCAATAACTACTATTCTCTTGAGTATCCCTACCTGAGGAGCTGCCAACCCCACTCCATCAGCCTTGTACATGGTATCTGCCATATCATCCAGTAGTGTAAGAATTTTTTTATCTATTGCTTCGACAGGACGGCTCATTTTCCTAAGAACCTCATCGCCGTCTTTTCTGATTTCTCTGTATGCCATGATAACCTCCACCATTCTTTTATATTAAATACTATTACATAATATGTTTTATTTATTATCATTTTGATAATTATAGCATATTATAAGGGTTTATATCTATGCTCATAGAAATATCCTCATCCTTTATTCTTTTCCAGGAAGTATCTGACATAATAGTTAACCTATCTGTCAGAGCCTCAAGTTCTTTTGCCTTAATAACCATTCTCCAGCGGTATTTTCCTGCAATTTTAGGAATTGGACATCTTGACGGCCCTAGTACTATAAAATCCTCAGGCATATCAGAACTCTGGTTCTCCTCTGAAAGTTCAGGCTTAGTATCCCTGGCAACTTCAAATACCCTTCTGTCTTTCCTCCCGCTGAAAGTTACAACCGCTATGTTATTAAAGGGCGGATATCCCAAACGTTCTCTGATTAATATTTCCTGCTTGTAAAAGCCTATATAATCCTGCCTGCAGGCAGCCAAAATACTGTATTCTTCAGTATTATAGGTCTGAACAATTACTCTTCCTGCTTTTTCGCCTCTTCCTGCTCTGCCTGCAACCTGGGTAAGCAGTTGAAAAGTTCTTTCGTTTGCCCTGAAGTCTCCGGTATTAAGCATACTATCGGCAGCCAATACACCAACCAGCGTTACATTTGGAAAATCATGGCCCTTTGCAATCATCTGGGTTCCAACCATGATATTTATGTTTTCACTTTTAAACTTGTTAAGTATCTCTTCATGGGCATTTTTATAACCAATTGTATCTATATCCATTCGTATAACCGAACTATGATGCAGTTTTGTCTTTATTTCCTCCTCGATTCTCTGAGTTCCAACACCGAAATGTCTTATATGCTTGCTTTCACATGAAGGACAGCTGGAAGGATTTTTTACTGTAAAGCCGCAATAATGACAAATCAGTCTTTCCGTTTTTGTGTGATAGGTCAGAGCAATATTACATTCCGGACATTTCATAGTATAACCACAGTTACGGCATATTACAAAGGTTGAAAAGCCTCTTCTGTTAAGAAACAGTATACTCTGTTGATCATTTTCAATATTCTTTTTCAGTTCCTCCTGAAGGCGATTACTGAATGGAGTCTTATTCCCGTTTTCAAGTTCCACCCGCATATCAACCATTTCAACATCCGGAAGTTCTGCAGTGTTGGGTCTGTTTTTCATTTCTACAAGTTCGATATTTCCCTGAAGCGCCTTATAATAGGTTTCTACAGACGGTGTAGCAGAACCGTAAACAAGAAGAGCCTTATTTATCTCACATCTTTTTCTTGCAACCTCCTTGGCATTGTATCTTGGCATGGATTCCGACTTATAGGACCCCTCATGCTCTTCGTCTATTACTATGAGTCCCAGATCGGTCATTGGAGCGAAAACCGCTGAACGAGCCCCGACGACAACATCAACCCTGCCTTCACTTATTAATCTCCACTGATCAAATCTTTCTCCCAGAGAAAGCCTGCTGTGCATTACAGCGACTCGCTTCCCGAACCTGGATACAAATCTTTCCACCATCTGAGGAGTAAGAGAAATTTCCGGAACAAGAAGAATTGCCCTTTTGCCAAGATCAAAGCAATGTGAAATCAGCTGAAGATATACCTCTGTTTTTCCGCTCCCGGTTATTCCATGAATAAGGCTTTCCTTGAACACTCTTCTGTCCAGATGACCAACCAGCTTTTTTAAAGCCTCTGCCTGCTCATTTGTCGGAGTAAGGTGTTCTGTCTTTTCATAATGTTTGTCCTTTATAGGGTTCCTCTGAAGTTCAATATTCTTATAGGAAATATAGCCATATTTACTCAGAGTATCCAGCACAGAGGCGGTCACACCTGCAAATCGCTGTATATCCGCCACTGAAACCAACTCGTTATCCAGTAATATCTCCAGAACTCTAATATGCTGAATCCTTTTTACAGCATTATTTTCAAGCTCCTCGATCACTTCTTCACGGGGTCTTGCCAGAGTTACACCTTTAATTGACTTCGCATTGACTTTCTGCTGATAACATTCTTCCATGGTAACAGCACCACACTCACACAACTGGCGTATTGCGCCACTAAACCCTTTTATATTACACATACTCTTGAGTTCATTATATTCACACTCTCCACCCAAACAATTTAAATTGTCAATTAACTTGTTTAAGTCCTGCTTCCTGAACTCTTTTCTCTCCCCACCAGTTAGTTTAACTGTTTTTACGGCCTTAACATTTATCCCCGGAGGAAGCATGCATTTAATTATATCGGAGTATGTACATATGTACTGCTTTTTCATCCACTCCAGAAGTTTTATATTGTCTTCCTTTAGTAAGGAAAATGGCTCAATTACCTGCTTTATTGCCTTATATTCAAAATTCTTGCCGGAAGTCTTAGAGGTATCTGCTTCAAAAGGCTTTATATCAAGCACAAAACCTTCCTTGACCATGCTTCCGCCGCCGAAGGGCACAAGGACTCTGCAGCCGATGCAGACCTTCTCTTCCAAGCTTTTAGGAACTATATATGTATATTTTTTATCGTACGCTCTTGTGGTATTGATTAAAGCTACAGAGGCTGTTATTGAAGACATTTTTACACTCCGGAAAGTATTTGTTCTTGCTTATTATAGTTGTTCTTTATTCCGAGTTTATTATATCAATTTGTAATCTACTTATCAAATAACAAGGCTCCGGTTAATTATAACTCTCTATGAAATAACTCTATTAAATAGCAATACATATAATACATTATATATATTCGAATAAATTCAACTTTTTTAGCACCTTCACCATAAAGGTACTGCAGATACCAGTACAACACCCATACAGAATTCCTGATACCATGAGCACCGGCAGATATGGTACCACCGATAAATCACTAATTATAAAGGAGGCTATCAGTATCTGACCGATAATATGTGAAATTGAACCCGCTATACTGATTCCTATAAAACTGAAAAGCCTTCTTGTAAATCTAAGCATAAACCACATAATTACAGCACTTAATATCCCCCCGAAGAAACTGAACATAAACAACTCCTGACCACTTGTTAACAGCGATGCTACAATGCATCTGATCAGTACGATCAGTATTGTATCGTATAAACTGAAGAAAACAAGACTGACCAAGGTAATGATATTTGCAAGGCCAATCTTAATTCCCAGAACGCCCACGGATACCGGTAGTCGGTTTTCTACAACAGCAAGAACAATAGCCTGGGCTGTCAAAAGGGATAGAAATACAACTTTCTTAATATCGGCATTTCTTTTTAAATACATTTTGTTTCACCACACCATCCAAAGTAACTACTATTTCATACTATTATTACCTCTTACTATCTTTATCAGTGTTCTGTTTGGAAGACAGAAGGCTATTTGTCCGGGTTTGCTCAGCCACCCAGATTTAATGCATAATCTGTCAGGACAGTCTCCTGACATGAAACAAATTTTTCTCTGATCAGCAACAATGAGTTCATTATATCGCCCTGGTATTCTGATAACCTCTCTCTCCTTTAGACTTGAAAGGTTAATTTTTTGGATAATTTTATCATCCTTTTTTATTATGGCGTAAACATCTTCTTTTTCCGATATTTCTGAATTATCCCAGCTTGAAAGACTTTCTGTATTATTTCCGTTATTACTTATTACTGTCAATGAAACTCCAAACACTATTAACAGTACCAGAATTACATCACCTTTTTTCAGCATAGGAACAACCACCGCTTTCATCCATATATCTTATTCTGATTTAACAGCACCCGATTGTTTTATTTGCTAATGCTAATTGAACAAAATATGCATTCTAATATCAAGTCGTTACATTGTGAATTTTTCCCTCGATTTGTCACTTTTATAACTATATAAAATATATTCATTATGTCACTAGATATTGTAATTATAGGTGCAGGTGACAGAGGAATTGAAACTGTTCTATACTTGCAGCAGAAAAAAAGAAAACAAATGATATTGAGATTAAGACTGCTTTTAATAAAGCCATACAGGAAAATCATAACTAAACAGACCTCAGTAAATAATATACTGAGGTCTGTTTTATGTATAAACTATTATAACTTTTTGCTATATCTTCAACGTTCGTTTATTCTTGTGTATTACCTGAATCAGCTGAATAAAATTCGTCTTCCTTATTATGAATCTCTTCGGAATGAATCTCTTCAGAAATCTCCATTTTTGAAACTGATACTTCATAAGCAGTTTTTGAAATTGTATCACCGTTTTCAAGCTTTTTTTGATATTCTCTTGACTGAATTCTTCCCCAAATCTTTATGTTATCACCTATTGTAAGATTCTGAGAATATCTGGCATTCCTGCCCCAGGCTATGCATGGTATGTAATCTGATTTGTTATAGGGCCTATTTACTGCTACAAGAATATCGGTAATTTCTCTTCCGAATGGTGTCATCCTGTATATCGGATTTTTACAAATATATCCATTTAAATAAATTTGGTTTGGATTTTTTATTCTCTTTTCTTCATCAGTAAAGATCAATTCTCTGGCAAATACAGTCAGAACGAGCTTATTAGAATCACTTTTGTAACTGTTATAGGATCTGAACTGACCCTCTATTTCCAAGGAAACACCTATTTGCAGTTTACTTTTAGGCACAAGACGTTCTGAAAATGTAACAGATATTTTATCGCTGCTGTCGCTTAATCTAGGAACATCCAAGTAAAATGAATAAA
>JAEYNI010000218.1 GCA_023412635.1 Bacillota bacterium | reverse complement strand
GCCTAGTCATTTCATTTCTCAGATAGCTGTAAGCACCTGTTTTTACATCGGTGTAGAAATCAACAATATTATATCCATTAATTTTAGCCCATTCACTTATGTATTTTTTCTGATTATCAATAGATGTCTTCTGACTGTCCTTTTTTGTAGAAATCCTTATATACCCTCCAATATCCAGGCCTGTTTCATTGAGAGTGTTTTTCACATCATTGAATTCTACAAGTCGATTTCCTTTTACGAGAGGTGGAAGGTAATCCATTGACTTTTTCCCCCTTAAATTTAAGGCTAAAAGCATTCTGATCAGAGTCCTGTTTTCGTACTTCGTCGTCCATAGCTTTTCTTATTAATATTTCAATGACATCATCCAACACATCAAGTTTGGTCATAATATTCACCTCCAATTAAATAATATGAGTATTATTAAGTAAATGTGATTCATTATTTTCACAACACATTCATGCGCTAGGATTACTCCTTACAGATGCAGCTCCAAGCGCATGATCTATTGTGAAAAAACAAACTTCCTTTGTTTTCGCCAATTCAAACTTCAATTACAATGACCATGCCTCAATAAAATAGATAGATAGTTCAATATAAGGCATAGCTCGTAAGCTTACCCCTTCCGTCAGTCATTGTAAGCTTGTTGCCCTGCTTGTCATTGCTGTATTATGTAATTGTTCCAAGTGCATCGGTTACTTTTTCTCAGATTTCCTGCTGCATCATATTTACTTCTAGTAGTCGTAAGCATTCTCAGATCTTACATATACCTTTTGGCTATGAGATTTCCCGAAAGATCGTATTCGAAATATTAATATTTCCCGTTCCGTCAATGCTTTCAGTAAGCTCACCATTTGAGGAATACTTATAGATTTCATATGCATTGCTGGGTTTCGGTTCTGTAAACCTATCACATAAAATTCATCACGCTTACTTTTTCAGATAATCAACTAAATACTTTAAGTTACTCCCATCAGTTTTTATTCTCCCATTATTAGTAATATCACCTTCACCCCAATCTTCGTTAAAGTAAAGGTAATCATCTACTATACCAACAAGATAACAATATTGGTCTAAAGTATTTATTTTTGTAAGATTTTTGCCGTCAAGATCAAAGGAATAAATTATTGTACCCGAACCTATGTCCCAGGAAAAGCAATAAATTTTACCTTCTTCTGAAATAACCATTGTATTTACATCAACATTATTTATTTTTTTTACCGATATGCCATCATCATTCATTGAATAAGCATGATTATCCTTAGCATTAATGTAAAATATTTTGTCTTTGTGTATGTAGAATGATGAATTCATAAAAAACGCTGGCGAAGCATCAAAATTATGAGCTATAATTCTTTTCTGTTTACTATCATTTATGTTGATTTTACATAGTGCGGCATCAAATCCGCCATCTTTTCTCTCAATAGAAATTTCTATATATACAAAACCATTACTATACAAAAAATTAGCACCGCATCGTTCTTGAATTAAAAGTTCTTTTTGTGTTCCATCAATATTCATCCTATAAAGTTTATAAGCAAACTTATCCTCACTCATACAAGTAAAGTATAATTTATTGCCTATCAGCATCAGATTTATACATTCACCCTCTAATAGTTTCTCCTCTTGAGTCCCATCCTTTTTTATTCTGTATATATCTTCACTAAGCCCTCCATCATGAGTTTTAATATAATACAAATATTCTGCACTAATATTAAAACACTTTGACCAGTCATTTACTAATACACTAAAATTACTTCCATCAGATTTCATCTTACAGATTCCGATACCATCTTGTTGTAAATTCATACTATCCAAAGAAAAATATAACCATTTCCCATCCTTTACTATCCTTCCACCATACGTCATGTTACTATTAATGTTTCCAGTCAGATTTTGTGAATAAGAATTACTATTTGACGAAACATCTACTGAAGATAATGTTGAAGAATTCTCCGCAACCACATTAGCTGAACTTGTTGTTTGTGTATTAATGCTAACTGATGTTACAGAAGCATTTGGGGGACTTTTTAGAGCCTGATCATAATTATTGGTACAACCAACCTGTATCACTAAAATAAATACTAATAATATATAAAAATTATTCTTCATAAATTACTTCTCCAATCTAGGGGCAACATTAGGACCCATATAATTTAAATGCCAAGTTTTTTTAGAATTATAATGTAATACCCCCTTTATTATCTTTCCATTCTTTATAATAATGATCTGTTTTATTGTGTTAGTAATTCCTATTGCTTCATATTGTCCCATTCCAAAGTTTAAATCAAATGCTGCCCCAAGACCATGGCTAGATGTCCCTGAACCATAAAGCCCATATCCATATAGTTTTCTACCTTTTTATCCTTATTTTAAACCGCATATGCAAGAATTTGTTTAGGATATGTATATATTACTAAGAAGATTTGGATTTTGGGACTAAAATATCATGTTTAAATCACATCACTAAATTGTTGGCATTATTAATAGCTTACAATATTCGTCAACGCAATCAGGCTCGATTCCACAACTTAATAATTCATTTCGTATTTTCTCTATTTTTCTTTGACTTCCACTGTTGGTAGAAGATGTATCTATAAATCCTCCGTTTCTTTGTGTTATGTCAAAGACAATAGATAGTTCTCTGATCCTTTTTGATATATTACTATCAAGAGAATCTGTACATTTGGGGACACTTAACAAGAAGTTATGATCAATGCAATCTGTTAACGGACAATTATGTTCAATATATGCTTCAATTTCGGTAATTGCTTCTTTTGAATCTATTGATAATAGCTTAATTATTTCTGATAATATCCACTGCTTTCTAGTGCTAGTCAGCCTTTCTGTTCTTATCTGATATTGCAGTTTGACGTTATCACATTTCTTGCCATACCACAGTGCTGAAATTTTTTGAGCTTTTCTCCAACCATCTTTATTGGTCTCAATGCCGGAGAACTCATCGCTGAAAGTAATGTAATGGATTATCTCTCTAAAATCTAACTCATCCAATATCAACGCAGCCCATCCGATTGTACTTGCGAAACTGCTGATTGCACTACATAATTTTTCGTTCATTATAGAGTAAAACTCATCTTTTTCATAGGTATATTTATTGTTCACCGCTTCTACAATAAAGTCGATAATATATATTAAATGGAATACCGTATTATCTACTTCGGTTTGAATATAATGTATTCTGTTGTCAAATACCTCTTTGGTTATTGAGGAATCACATTGTTCTATGGAAAGGGGTATACAATTCGCTTTCTTTAAAATATCGGAGTAGTTCTTGAATTTCTCTTTATAGTTATCTAGCTCAATGTAGGTTATTTTATCTTTCATAGTAATTTCCGATATAACTGAGATGCTTTCAATTACTTGGGAAATCTTTGATAATGAGCTTTTTATAAGTTCAAGTGTATTAAGTTTCTTATCCACAGGAACCCGGTATGTGTCGGGTGACGAGAAAGAGGAAATAAGAATATTCCTATTGATATTCATTTCCATATAATCTTCATATGGTATCCCCGATAATGCATAGGTTTCATAATGTCGTGTCATTTGAATGAAAGAAATGTTAATCTTCAGTTGTTCTGCCTTAGCTTTAATATTTTCTTTAATAGATTCGTAAGTGCTTCAAAAGATGACGTAGTGAATAAGGAGCGATCATAAGCTAAACTGGACTTAATAAATTTTATTCCAGGAGAAACCTTATGAACCTGAAATCACTTGAGCTTTGGCAGCATAGAATTG
>JAEYNI010000212.1 GCA_023412635.1 Bacillota bacterium | reverse complement strand
GGCAAGAAGCAAAAGCTCCCTTTGCTAATTTCAAAACAGGAGCCTTTGCTTTGAAAACATAACATATTTGTACTTGTGCTACTTTACTTATCAAACGAAGGGTTAAAGGCATAATAATTCTTTGAATCAAGATTTTCCTGAACTACTCTTAAAGCCTCTCCAAATCTCTGGAAGTGAACAACTTCCCTTTCGCGGAGGAATTTGATAGGATCTTTAACATCTGGGTCATCTGCCAATCTCAGAATATTGTCATAAGTCGTCCTGGCCTTTTGTTCTGCCGCAAGGTCTTCTATCAAGTCAGTAATGGGATCGCCCTTTGACTGGAAGTAAGTCGCGGTAAAAGGCATACCGGATGCAGCTATAGGATATAAGGCAAGAGTATGGTCTACAAAATAGGTGTCGAAACCACTTTCCTTTATTTCATCTATGGTTAAATCCTTGGTGAGCTGATAAACTATTGCAGAGATTATTTCCATATGAGCAAGTTCTTCAGTGCCTATATCTGTCAAGGTACCCTTGGCTTCCTTGTAGGGCATTGTATACCTTTGATTAAGATAACGCAGTGAAGCAGCCAGTTCACCGTCCGGCCCGCCCGATTTCATGTTTTTCTAATTAAAATAAAAGTACTGTAAACGGCTATAAATGGTTCTTGTGGGGCAATTGCAAAAGATAGCGATGGAAAGAAATTTGGACATAGAAAATGAATAGTGCGAAAGTAATGCAACTTGACATAGAAATCTTCCAGATGTAGTATTGTTTGTAATGAGTTACCTCTAAACTGGTATTGTTTACAAATGTAAAGTACTATGTGATGCAATGGAGGAATTATTATGATACAAGGAATTGAACAACCAAATATTATCCAAATAAATGCAAATCTAAGATTAAAAAAATTTGATGTCCATTTTGACTTTGCTATTCAATGGTATCAAGATATAGAAACAGTTAGGCTTGTAGATGGAAAATATGCAACCGCATACGATAAAGAGAAGCCTCAAAGAATGTATTCAGCCGCAAAATAAGAGTACTACTGCTATACTAATGACTTGTTGTTAACGCCATCTTTAGGGCAATGTTATATGCTAAGCGGGAGGATAAAGTACCTGTACAGGCTAGCGAGAATGCTGAACGTAACAAAAAGTGAATTCCGTCGCATCGTTGAAAAGGTCTATGATCTACAGAGGAAGCAAAGGAAGTCGAGCCTTGAGTACATGGGAGTAAACCAATCAAAAAAGTACATCTCGGATGTTACCGTTTCAGAAATACAAAATTGATTTGAAAGGAATGAAAAGTTTATGAGTAATTATAAAAGAATACCAGGAGAGGCGAAAGTTTTTGAAGTGCCAGCACCAAGCAAAACGACCTGGGATGATATATTCAGCAATCCCTCACCCATAACTTCAGAGACAATTGATACCGGTGGGGTAAAAGTTAAAAAATCGAGCATATTGAACTTAAAAAGTCCCAAGGTAAATGGCCTGACAGATGAAATCCTTGAATTGAGAGTTTATTCTCATATTATCAGAAGCAAAGAACACGGAAACTTCCTCATAGATGCAGGGTTGCATTCTTCGGTACATGACAATCCACCCTATGGGAATCTGAAAGGACTTATTGTCAAATTTTATAATATGGGTTATTCTCAGGAAAAAGGAGAAGACATTCTTACTCAGCTCCAGAAGAGAGAAATTAAAATTAATGGAGTATTCTTAACCCATCTTCATAACGATCATATTTCAGGTCTTCCGGGATTGCCTTCCGACACGGATGTATTCATCGGTATAGGTGAAATCTATCATAATTACAAGTTTTTGTATTCGGACAATTCTCTGAATAAATTTAATAAAACAGTGATTCTTGATTTCTCTAAAGCTAAAGTAATGTATCCGTTTGGTCCTGCTATCGATATATTCGGGGATAGTTCCTTTTGGGCAATCTCTACACCTGGACATTCTCAAGGTCATGTATCCTACCTTGTTAACGGAAGTGATGGACCGGCATTATTTACAGGTGACGCATGCGTTGTCAAGTATGGGCTTGAAAACCACATCGGACCCGGAACTTATTCGGCCGATGTGGAAGCAGCCCAAAAAACATTTGATAAGATATATACCTTTCATAAGGCATATCCAAACGTAAAAATATATTTCGGACATCAGCTTCCCTAAGTAAAGACCATTAAAATGAGTCATGAGAATTTATAGACTGAAAAACCATTTGTAATTTTTTTAAAAATTTTCTTATAAACAAAAATTTCAAAATACTTTACAGTATTATACGATACTAACAATAATTCTAGATATAGTATTATATGTAATGAGATGATTAAATCAGACTTGTTTGAAATTGCGAACCAAGTAATATTTATTAATTTACTTATAAATATCGTTTCGAAGGGGGATTTTATGAAACGTATATTAGTTACTGGCGGAACTGTTTTTGTTAGTAAATATGTAGCAAAATATTTTCAATCAAAAAACAATGAGGTTTATGTATTAAATAGAGGGACTAAAGAACAAATAGAGAATGTTAAATTAGTTTGTGCAGATAGAAATAATTTGGGGAACTGTCTAAAGCAGTATTCGTTTGATGTTATAATTGATGTTTGTGGCTATAATCAGAAAGATATCAAAAATTTATTAGATGCTATTGGAGAATTTAAAGATTACATATTTGTAAGTTCATCTGCTGTTTATCCAGAAACAAACACGCAACCATTTTCGGAAACTCAAGGTGTTGGTGTGAATACGATATGGGGTAAATATGGAACTGATAAAATTGAAGCTGAAGAATACTTGCTTTCAAAAGTTCATAATGCATATATCCTAAGACCGCCTTATTTATATGGCCCAATGCAAAATCTATATAGGGAACCGTTTGTATTTGAATGTGCTTTGAAAAATAGAAAGTTCTATATTCCTAAAGATGGCAAGATGAAATTACAATTTTATCATGTGGACGATTTGTGCAAGATGATCGAAAAAATATTAGAAAAGCATCCAAACGAACATATTTTTAATGTCGGAAATACAAATATGGTAGATGTAAACACATTTGTTGAATTATGTTATAAGGTTGTAGGAGCACCTTTAGAAAAAGTATATATAACTAATCATAACAATCAAAGGGACTATTTTAGCTTTTATGATTATGAATATAGTTTAGACGTATCACGACAAAATGAATTACTGGCAAACCAAAAGCATTTATTTGAGGGGTTAAAGGAATCTTATGAATGGTTCAAGGATAATTACGATGAAGTAGTAAAAAAAGGTTTTATTGATTTTATTCAGCTAAATTTTGATTAGCTATAAAACACATAACCTATTTTGCGGGAGGATTTAGTTCGCATCTTTTATATTACATAATCCAACGTATACCAATCAATCAAAATTATCTTTTAAAAAAGTAAATAATGAAAGTAGTTAATTTAATATAATGAGTATGGGGAGTTGCATTTTCTTTGTATAATTCAGTACCTTTTTTGCTCGCAAAATGCTTGTATCATTCGTATTATCTTAATACTACGATTAATATTCCAATTTATGGTCGTTTAATGTAAAATGTAAGGATAATTCATATCAGTTTTAAATTGTGTATTAAATGTTTAAAAGGGGAGGGAGTGTTTTGCATGATGGGTTAACTCTAATGACATATAAAGATTATGAGGAATTATTAAATGGACCAAGAGGGCAATATTACATTGGCCGATGGGAATATTTCAAAGAGGTATTAAAAGTTATTCAAAATGAAAAGGTTAAAAATGTAATCGAATTAGGACCAGGGTTATTGCCGATTGTAAAAAATTCAGATGTAATTATGAATCCAGAAGAAGATGCTTTTGGAAGTCCTAATGAAATGAGAGGAAAAGTTTTTACTTTTGATGCTACGACTAAGCCCTGGCCTATTAATGACAAGCAATATGATTTATTTATAGCGTTGCAAGTTTGGGAGCATCTTGATAATAAACAGAGTAGAGCTTTTAGAGAAGTTATGAGGATATCTAAAATGGCAATTTTAAGTTTCCCTTATCATTGGGAGGGTGGAGAAGAAAAGCCAAGTCATAGAGCACATAGGTTTATTGATAGAGAAATTATCGAGGATTGGACACTCAATATAAAACCTGAAAAGATAATTGAAATTTCAAGAACAGGACCTGAATTTAGTAAAGGTCCAAGGATTATTTACTTTTGGAAATTTTAGAATGGTTTTATGAAAGTATTGGCGTTATTGCATAATCTTTATATTTATTGCACGCCCAAAATAAAATGAGGGTTGTTTTTTATTCTAGTACATATTAGCAATCTGCTTGTGTTGCTACGCAATTGCTTATTTGAACTAAACCGCTACTGAGGTGGCAATTAAATTTTAAACTTTTGTGCCTAAAATAGCTGATGTGATTTTTTACATCAGTTTTTTGGTTTTCACTGTTTCTTTGAATTTATCCTTTAAAATTGATTTACAAATCTTTTAAAGGAGCGATTGCAAAATTGTTTCTCAAATTCTACAATAAGCCAATAACAAACGTAAGTGCTTCAAAAGATGACGTAGTGAATAAGGAGCGATCATAAGCTAAACTGGACTTAATAAATTTTATTCCAGGAGAAACCTTATGAACCTGAAATCACTTGAGCTTTGGCAGCATAGAATTG
>JAEYNI010000119.1 GCA_023412635.1 Bacillota bacterium | reverse complement strand
CCATAAGAGGCTCATTGCCAAGAGGAACGTGGAATAAATGCGAAAAAAATCACCTTGCTAGGGGTGAAATAATCAAGCGATAAAATTGACCCATTTAGGGTGAAATAATCATAAAGTATTGACATATATGTTAGCATTTATGTTGATTATTTTTATATTTCATAATTAATTATGCTTTCCCAATCTTCATAAAATCTACATAATCATATGTTAGTATGGTAAACAAAGCTGTAGATAGATCCAGGAGGAGATTATGAAAAAGAAAAATCGGAATACCAATGAACACATAATCAAAAATAAACAATTTACAATTATACTTGTTGCTGCTGTAATTCTTGGAGCTGTAATCATTATGTCAAAAATGGGTTTTGGCAGCAGAAACGAAGTTGCTTTGGTTGCTGATAAGGATGTAGTAATTAATAAGAGTGAAATTACTGAAACAGTTAAATTCTATCCTGCAAAAGTAGATAATAAAAAAATGGAGATTCTTGCTGTCAAGGCTGGTGACGGAACAATACGAACTGCTTTTAATACCTGTCAGGTTTGCAATGGTTCAACAAGAGCGTATTACAAGCAGGAAGGAGATGTACTGGTTTGTCAGAACTGCGGGAATCAGTTCTCTATGGATATGATTGAACTACAAAGAGGCGGCTGCAATCCTGTTCCTATTTATAAAGAAAACAAAACCGATGACGGAACTAATATTGTTATTTCAAAGGAATTCATAGCACAGAACAAAGAACTATTTACAAATAACTGGAAGACAAAATAGTGTTGTCTATGTGGAGGTTAAATGGAAAAGTATATCATCAGAAGAATTCTTCATATTGACGGTATGACTTGTACTGGCTGTGAAACACGCATCGAAAATACACTTAAAAAACTGGAAGGTATTGAAGAAGTTAAAGCAATATTTAACAGCGCCAATATCTATATAACTTATGATTCAAATTATATTAAGCTCGAGAGAATAATTGAGGTTATAGAAAAATTGGATTATAGGGTACTAAATAATCCTTTGTATAATTCTTCTGTTGACTCAGCAAAACAGAAGGGTCTTGAAAATGGGAGTATAGCCGGGAAGAATATTGGACAGTTCCTTGGTGTCGGAGTAATTATTTTTGCTCTATATACAATACTTAACAGCACTATTGGCTTTAATTTCATTCCGAACATTGATCAGTCCATGGGATACGGTATATTGTTTTTTATAGGCTTAATGACTTCCTTACATTGTATTGCAATGTGTGGTGGAATAAATCTGTCTGTTTCCATTCCGAATTATACACGGAAATCAAAAAGTTCATCAAACATAAAAGCTTCTGAACTTAAGCCAGGCTTGCTATATAATATGGGAAGAGTAATTGCCTATACAGCTGTTGGAGGTATTGTCGGGTCAATTGGTTCTGTGGTCAGCTTCTCAGGTACGGCTAAGGGGATTGCTGCTGTTATTTCCGGTCTTTTTATGGTTATAATGGGACTTAATATGTTGAATGTCTTCCCTTGGTTGAGAAAGCTTAATCCGAGGCTTCCTAAATTCCTGGTCAAAAATGTTCACAGCAGTATCAGAAATAAAGGACCTCTTTTTATTGGACTGCTTAATGGACTGATGCCTTGCGGTCCATTGCAGGCTATGCAATTATATGCATTAGGTACCGGAAGTTTTGTCTCAGGAGCTTTGTCCATGTTCCTTTTCAGTCTGGGTACAGTACCGTTAATGTTGGGGTTTGGAACAGTCAGCTCCTTACTTAGCCGGAAGTTCACTCATAAAATGCTGAAGGTTAGTGCCGTATTGGTAATGATATTGGGTATAATAATGATGAATAGAGGGTTAAATCTTTCGGGAATTGATCTTGCAAACTCAGTTATGATGGCTTCAACAGTTTCTTCTAACGTAGCCATTCTAGAGGACGGAGTTCAAACTGTTACTATAAAGCTTGAAGCAGGCAGCTATTCTCCTATTACTGTTCAAAAAGGAGTACCTGTTAAGTGGAATATAAGAGTTGAAGCTGGTGACCTTAACGGATGTAATAATCCAATAATCATACCAGAGTTTAATATTCAGAAGGGGCTTACTATCGGTGACAACTACATTCAATTTACTCCCGAGAAGGAGGGCAATTTCGTTTATACCTGCTGGATGGGTATGATAAGCAGCAATATAAAGGTTGTTTCTGATAAGTAGAAATATTTATCGAATTACGGTGCAGGTATCGACCTAACGGAAAGTAAAATTAGATTGAATTTACCCTGAAATGATTTTAATTGTTGGATGGGTATATTAATGGGTATATAAAGATAGAATACGATATTAATCATTTTGATATAAGAAGTCAGAAAAATGGTTGAAAACTTTGAACCAACTTATCAACTAATTAAAATCAACAATTTATAAGTGTGGTCAAAAAGGTTGAATAGTTGATTTGAATTGGTACCTTGCGTAGAAGGGAAGATACTTATGGAAAGAAAAGAAAATTTTAATATAAGCGGTATGTCCTGTGCAGCCTGTGCCTCAAGAATTGAAAAGGGGCTTAAAAAATCAGAGGGGATTAAACAGGCAAATGTCAATTTTGCTGTAGAAAAAGCAACTGTGGAATACGAAGATACCCAGATAGATTCGAGTAAAATTATTGAGATAGTGAAAAAGTTGGGATATGATGTTCTTCAGGAAGCTCCAAAAAACCAGGGCAAAGTTGAATTAAAAATAACCGGGATGAGCTGCGCGGCTTGTTCCGCCAAAATAGAGAAACGACTTGGAAGGATGGAAGGTGTATCAATGGCCGCTGTAAATCTTGCAACTGAAAAAGCAGCGGTCGAATTTGATGCTTCAGCAGTAAAAGTATCAGACATAATCAATGTTGTCGAAAATCTCGGATATAAGGCAGAAAAGGTGGCGGATATATCTGAAGATACAGAAAAAGCACAAAGAGAAAAAGAAATAAAGAAATTGAGAACCGAATTAATAGCCTCAGCTGTTTTAAGCTCTCCGCTGATATTGGCGATGATTCTTTCTCTACTGAGAATAGATGTTGCTTTTCTTCATAATGAATATTTTCAACTGATAATTGCTACTCCTGTACAATTCATAATAGGATTCAGATTCTATAAAAATGCATATCATTCTTTAAAGGCAAAAAGTTCCAATATGGATGTATTAATTGCTATGGGTACATCTGCCGCATACTTCTTCAGTATATACAATGCCTTCTTTGTACCTGCTGAGCCAGGCGTAATGATGAAGGAGCTATATTTTGAAGCAGGTGCTGTGATTATTACCTTAATACTTCTTGGAAAGTATTTTGAAGCAGTTGCAAAAGGTAAAACCTCCGAAGCCATCAAGAAACTAATGGGGCTTCAAGCCAAAACTGCCAGAGTAATTATCAATGGTATTGAAAAAGACATTCCTATTGAAGAGGTGGAGGTTGGACATATTGTCGTAGTAAGACCGGGTGAAAAAATTCCTGTAGATGGAAAAATCCTTGAGGGTAATTCTTCAATAGATGAATCAATGCTTACAGGTGAAAGTCTCCCTGTTGAAAAGAAAATAGGAGATACCGTTATCGGTGCGACAATTAATAAATTCGGTACATTCAAGTTTGAGGCGACAAAAATAGGAAAAGATACCGCGTTATCTCAGATAATTAAAATGGTTGAAGATGCCCAGGGGTCAAAAGCTCCAATACAGAAGATTGCCGATCAAGTGTCGGGTATTTTTGTACCTGTAGTAATTGGAATAGCTTTGGTTACCTTCCTTATATGGTATTTAGCGGCAGGAGATTTAACCGGAGCCATAGTAAGTGCAGTTTCTGTTTTAGTTATTGCATGTCCATGCGCGCTGGGGTTGGCAACTCCCACAGCAATCATGGTAGGTACCGGAAAAGGTGCTGAAAACGGTATTCTTATTAAGGGCGGTGAACATCTTGAAAGAGCATACAAACTAAATAGTATCGTACTTGATAAAACTGGGACTATTACAAAAGGTAAGCCGGAAGTAACAGATATAATTTCTCTTAATAAACTGGATGGAGACGAACTTCTTAAACTGGCTGCAATCTCGGAGAAAAATTCTGAACATCCCATAGGTTCAGCCATATACGAGAAAGGTAAAGCAAATTACGGTAATATTCCTGATCCTGATACGTTTGAGGCAATACCGGGCAGGGGTATAAAAGCTATTGTTGGTGATAAGGAAATTTTTATCGGGACGCGAAAACTTTTAAAGGAAAAAGGGATAGACACAGAAAATATTGAAAACACTATTGCAGCATTGGAGGATGAAGGAAAGACAGCCATGCTCATGGCGGTAAATAATAAGGCTGAAGCTGTGCTTGCTGTTGCTGATACTGTAAAGGAAAACTCCGGAGAGGCAATTGAAGAACTGCTGAAAATGGGAATTGAAGTCTATATGATTACCGGTGATAATAAAAGAACTGCTGCTGCAATAGCGAAACAGGTGGGTATTACGAATGTTCTCGCTGAGGTTCTCCCTGAAAATAAAGCTGAAGAAGTTGAAAAGCTGAAGAAGAAGGGCAGAATTGTGGGAATGGTCGGGGACGGTATAAACGATGCACCAGCACTGGCAACGGCTGATATAGGATTAGCAATTGGTACCGGTACAGATGTGGCCATTGCTGCAGCTGATATAACATTAATGAGCGGTGACTTGCGTACTATTCCTACAGCAATAAAATTGTCCAAAAAAACTATGCAAAAGATTAAGCAAAACCTGTTTTGGGCATTTATATATAATATAATAGGAATACCTTTTGCAGCTTTCGGCTTATTGAGTCCGATTATTGCCGGAGGTGCTATGGCTTTCAGCTCAGTATCGGTTGTAACAAATTCTCTAAGTCTGAAGCGCTTTAAGCCTGATAAAAAATAGTATATAATATGTTAGAAATTAGTAGCAACCTTAATAGGTAGTGAGAAATAATAATTTATATCAGTGAAATAAACTAAAATACTTGGAGGGATTTTTATGGCTAAGGAAATAACTCAATTAAATGTTGAGGGAATGTCCTGCAGCCACTGTGAAAACAGTGTAAAAAAGGCTGTTGGAGCGTTAAGTGGAGTTGATAAGGTTTCGGTTGACCTGGCAAATAAAAAGGTTACAGTAGAATTTGATCCTGAAAAGGTAACCGGAAAGACTATTATGGATACCATTGAAGATCAGGGCTACGATGTAGTTAAATAATAGTATCATTTTATTGGGTTAACTTTATGAAATAAGGTACCTCGTTTCAACTGTGTGAAACGGGGTATCTTTATATCGTGAAACTGAAAGGATCATTTTAGAAGATTTATTTATTTTTGACTTTGAAAGCTGAATAAAATAACCATTACTTAAAGATTGTACGGGAGTACAATAACTTAACTTATATTTTTATATCAGTTCACTAGGAGAACAAATGATAAATGTAAAGAAAAAGATACTTGTAGTTGATGATGAACAAAAGATTGTGGAAGTGGTAAAATCGTATCTTCAACACAGCGGGTACGAAGTATATACAGCCTATAATGGCAACAAGGCCATGGCTGTATTTGAAGAAGTTGATCCTGAACTTGTCATTTTGGATCTTATGCTTCCTGATATTACCGGCGAAGAAATCTGCAAAAATATCAGGAGAAAGTCAAGAATCCCTATTATAATGCTAACTGCGAAAGCGGAAGAGGAAGATATCCTGAAAG
>JAEYNI010000111.1 GCA_023412635.1 Bacillota bacterium | reverse complement strand
CCATAAGAGGCTCATTGCCAAGAGGAACGTGGAATAAATGCGAAAAAAATCACCTTGCTAGGGGTGAAATAATCAAGCGATAAAATTGACCCATTTAGGGTGAAATAATCATAAAGTATTGACATATTAAATGTAATAAATAAACCATGAATAAAACAAGGTTACCATGTAAAAAACCCATAATAACCTTGTTTAAATAGAATTTCTTTATGCTTCTATCGTTTAAACCATGTTGTTATCTTCTCCAGATAACAGATGGGTCTATACTGGAAATATCTTTTGAGCAGGTACGCGCCATCACTCCTGCAAGTTCTTTGGTAATGTCTTCGATTTTTCTCCTTACCCCTTCAGCTCCGGCTTCAGTAAGCGGTCCCATTAAGGTACGGCCTACCGAAACCGCTGTAGCACCCAGAGCCAGTGCCTTAAATACATCTATACCATTGGTGACGCCACAATCTACAAATATAGGCATGTGGCCCTTTACAACCTTTGCAATTTTGGGCAGAACCATTAATGGTGGCACGGCAAAGTCCATAATTCCGTGATGGTGTGATACTACAATACCTTTGACCCCTGCCTCCAGGCATTTATATGTATCCTGTTCACTGAGCACACCCTTTATAATAAAGGGCAGCTTCGTTGCATGAATGAAACTCTTAATTTCCTCCAGCGTTTTACCAGTCATTTGCAGCCCCATCACATTGTCGTATGAACCACTGTTATTAAACGCATGATCTATATCCATTCCAATGGCAAATGCGCCACATTTTTCAGCATGCTCGATCTTTCTGAATATTACATTATTATCAGCGTGAGGCTTGATTATTTTTATTGTTCTTGCTCCAGTTGCTGTTACTGCCTCAAGCTCAGTCTCCGCTCCCATCCCTGTCCACATTACGGCAGCTGCATTAAAGGCGCCCTTTGCCATTTCTGCCATACCATTGGGGCGGCACCCTTCGAGATGTGATAATGCGGCTGTCATAACAGGCGTTGAGAAGGCCTCTCCATATAATTCAAGTTTTGTAGATGGTAACACAGAGTCAATATGCCGCATTTCAATCAAAAGAGAATCAAAATATTCACGAGTAATTCGATTGGAATCCCCGGTTTTGTGTTTTTGTTGCGAGTTATTACTCATTTTCTCCCTCCTGTTATTTTCATTCTAGAAGTAGTTTACTCCTTTAATACACGTATTTTCAATCGAAACTTTTTCAATAACGACTATAATTGTTTTTTATATTTAATATTTTATCTTTTTGATATATTATTTTTGTAACACATTAGTTTTTAGGAGGTTATGTTTGAATAAATCTAACTATGGTTATAACTTATTGATTTTCACTTGATGGGTATATATATTTCAAAATTCATGTCGTCGCTCCCCGAAGCTGTATCATACGCTTCAATTGTATCAAGTTCAGCCACTTCATAGCCGGAGTAAGGCAGCCACGCGCCATAAATATAGTCTCTGTACCGGCCGGGTGTTATTCCAAAAAGTTGAGCGAAGGCCCGTGTAAATACCTCTTGAGAATTAAAGCAGTAATCAAAAGCAATGTCTATTATCCGTTTATCAGATGTAACTATATCGATTGCCGCCTCACTTAACCTTCTCTTTCTGATATAATCCTTCACGGTTTCTCGTATCAGAGCCTGGAATATACGATAAAAATGGGTTGTTGAAAAACCTGACTGACGAATTACAGTATTAATATCAATATCATCCTTTAAATACTGTTCTATAAAATCCAGAGACTTTTGAATATTCTCGCAATAATTCATACAATCTCACCCCAAAATATTGACTGGATAATAGTTATAACGCATAGCCTTAGATAAACTTTTTACTTTTCTTTATTATTGCATTATTCTTTTATAATTGTGTTGTTACGCCTTTCCCCGTGTCAATACAAGAAGGATACAACTCCATTTCCGGTGCATTTGCGTGGATATACCCTGAGTTTGGCAACCACTCCCCAAATGCATACATCTCTGCGTCAATCAGGCACATGGGCGATCTCCCTGTATTTTCAAAAACTGCCCACTCACAGGCTGGTACTATGTATTTCTCCAGATCGCAATCCTTAGGATAATCCTCACATTCCGTTGCAATAAAAAAATAGAAACTTCTATTATTCGGTTCCTTTTCTACACAGGAAACACCGAATACCGGGCTGTTTAAAACCGTATTGTCATTATTTCTGTAAATTCTTTTTAATGCATCTATCAGTCCATCTTGATGTGATTTTTCCCAAAAAGTACCGAAGGCTTCATTATCATCCGTACCGGATATCCAGATTTTGCGTCCTATTATTTTAAATTCCGGTTTTTTCTCTATTCTGACCTTTATCATATAATCTTCTCCCCTCTTTTAATTAGAATATGATTATACCTTTATAGAAAAATATGTTTTGATGTTTTTTACCATTTTACAGCATAACTTGCGTTGTCCAACTGTGAAGCTTGGGTTATCCCAGCCAGCCTTGACACCATTCAACAAGTATCTCATAATAGGATGTACAGGAAATTATTAGAACTGAGGTAACATAAATATGATACTGATACAACCGCTCTGCATTGTTTATGCTCCATGCATTGTCAGATAAAGGTGGTGCTTGCATGGAGCGGTAAAATTGTACCACCTGTATCAAACTTTGCATTTCTTTATTTTATATAACAACTAATTTAAGGAGCAAAGTTATGAAAAATGAATTATTGTTAGGATTTTCAGAGGCGGATATAACACCTGAGTACAACGTTCAGACCGTTGGTTTTGGCAGAGAGGACAATTTGTCAAAAGGTGTACTGCACAAACTCCTTGCGCAGATTTCCATATGGCAGACAAGGGAAGAATTGTGCTGTATTGTGGCAATAGACCATATTGGCTTTATGTACTCCGATTCAAATATGTTACGAGATGAAATAGCAAACAGGCTTGGTATTAAGCGTGAAAAGGTTATGCTCTGTTTCAGTCATACCCACAGTGCACCTAATATAAGCCTTGAGCCGGAATATTTCCGCTTTCTTTGTGAGCAAGTCCTTGTTGGCGTCAGTGAAGCCGAGAAAACATTGGCACCTGTTAAGGCTGCTTGGGGAGTGACTGAGGCGAATATTGGAATTAATAGAAGAAATGCTTCAGGGGTACTGGATAAACGTATAAACATTCTAAAAATAACCGATGTACAAACGGAAAAGCTACGTCTTTTAATTTTAAGAGCTACAGCCCATGCCAATGTTCTCCTTGAAGATAATTATATGATATCCTCAGATTTTATAGGGGTTACCAGAAATTTGCTTCAGGAGCGTTATGGCTCTAAGATAATGTTTACACAAGGTGCTTCAGGAAATGTAAAACCGCGGTTTGATGGTTCAGTGGAAGCCTTGGATAAGATGTCTCTGGCCATTTTGGAAGCAGTTGGCCCATGTATTGATAGCCTTAAGCCTGAGAGTGTTGAAACCTTTTCCATGTTCTCTCAAAAAGAAACTTTTTATGCAGATGTTCCATCCCTTGAACGGGCAAAGGAAATATCTGAAGAAGCCATGTTCGTGAATCATATTGACGGTTCTGCCTGGCTCGAGGAAGTCGCACGTTTACATAAGCAGAGTATACACCAGCAAAGTACCGAAATAGAGCTACAGTTTTTTAAGCTAAATAACGGATGCTTCTGCGGAGTTCCCTGTGAAATCATGTGTGAGCTGGCTGTAGATGTTGTAAATGCTTGTAACAGCGACCTGGTATCCTTCGGTGGCTATACTAATGGCTGTGATGGTTATCTTCCCAGTGCCGAGGAATACGACAAAGGCGGCTATGAAGTTTTGCATTCCTACCTTATTTATTACATTTATCATGGTAGAGTTATGCCCTTGAACAGAGACACAGCCGACAGATTGGTCAGGCTGGCAGTTGAGGGGTTGAAGAAACTGTAGATTCAAATTAACTGGAATGAAGGCCGGAGGTCCGGCCTTCATTCCAGTTTAAAGTAAAGTGGTTAATAATTCTTCTGGGAATATACCATTAGTTGTATTGCGTTTTTTCAATTGAGCAGTAACCTTCCGCAACCACTTCCGTAATCATAAGAATATTGATAAAATATTTAAAAGACTATCAGTGAGGAAAAAAATGAGTGATATGGCTGAAATTAAAGATATCGCACAAGGGTTATTGAATAAAAATCCGAATCCAATTCAATATGTTATTATAATGAGAGATTTATTGGGCGTTCCGATAACTGACAGGCAACTTATTGAGGCAATAAATAAGAGTAATTGTCATAGATGGGTTAGAGAACTTGAAGAAGCTCAGGAATCAAACGGGACCTGGGGACGATTTCACTCTCAGGATTCAAGTTTAAAAAAGAAATTCCCGACGACCGAAAACGCTGTTAATCGAGCATTATCTCTGGGATTGACAGCAGAAAGCAGCATTTTAACTAAAGCTGTTTCCTTCATGTCAGGCATGATTAACGGTGTTGAATCATGGTCAGACAGGGTAGAGAAATTTAATGAATGGCCAATTACTACAAAAATGATAACTGCCTCTGTTTTCTCATGTGTGTCATAAATAGTAAATTTATCTATACTGTGGTTAAAAATCGCTGGCAAAATTTTAGGTTAGGATAACTTGGTTATTCAATCTTGAAAATTATGTTCTTTAGCTCCTCACATGCCTTGGCTTCATGATTCTGCGCTTCTCGAATCAATGCGGCAATCTTCGCTCTATTTTCCTTATCAGTAAGTTTGTTCAGCGCTTCTTCGCCTCCAAAGCCTCCCAGTACATTTTCCATTTTTGTCACACAATCAGCTGCTGCCTTAAGGAAGCCTGCACAACTTTTGCATTCGTCTGATACCTCAGGATTTGTTTCTCCTAACCAATTTATATACCCTGCTGCATATGAACGTCCTTCGCCAACCATTGTTGCCGCATCACTAAAACACATCATATGCCCCATGATTAAAGAAAGCTGCGTTTTATTAGAAAAGTTCGATTCATCGGATATAGCTTCAGCCCAAGCAGAATATGCTTTTTGCCCTCCCAAGAATGTATCACCCTCCCCTATCCGGACTGTTTCAGTCGTCATCAGGTAATATGCGTTTTCAAGTATTTCTTTCACCGTAGTCATTGAAGATATTTCTTCTCCAATTGACATAACTGCTTCTGTATTTTCCCACCAATTATCGCAGATAAAATATCCTGACTCATCAAAAGAGACATCCTTTGCAAACTCCATGTTATCCTGGAACAAGCTCCACCCTAACACCTTATTGCAGCTATCCCTATAACCTGTTATAATACTGGCTTCAGGTGGCCCTACAACACCAAGAGCTATTACCGGACGTCCCTCATCAATTTCCGATTTGATAAGATCAATAAAATCTTCCTTCTTAAAATTGCAGGTCTTTTTATAAAGGATTTTAAACTTTCTGCCAACTGCCTTAAACGCCAATTCAAACGACATCAGCTGTTTTTCATATATGTTTCTGATATCAACCGCGCCCAAATCCCAGCCTTTCACATTCCATCTCAACCTGAAAGAAGCACCCGACGCAGCCATAAGATATGAGTAATGGACATTTTGACCCATATAATCCAAAACAGCTTGCAAGCACATAGGAAATGGCGTTAATTGCCAACAATCGTCAAAATTACGTCCATAATACACTTTAGGTACACCATAAAGAATACAGCTATCCTGAGTTTTTAAAGCTTTACTCATAAAATCAACCTCCGTAATATTTTGAAGGACGGAATTTGGATTAACTGGATTTAAAATAGTCGGAGCATAAACACCAGAGCAAATAAGTTTTCTTCCACATAACAATCCGGATTTTTTGAATTCTGACGGTCTGATGCCGGTTACACGTTTAAAAGCTCGAGTAAAAGTATCATAGCTGTCAAATTCGTATTCGAAAGCTATCGTTGTCAGGCTTTTAGGCGTCGATAGAATTTCAAGTGCACAGTTAGCTATTTTTCGAGTAATAATGTACTTCGACAAAGACATCTTGGTTCTTTTCTTAAATATTCCTCTTATATGGCGATAAGAAAAGTTTAAGGTTTTTTCAAGCTCAGTTAACTTAAGCTTCTGCTTTATCCTTTGCTCTATAAAAGCAATAATTGAACATATCTCAACAAAGTAATCCATACTCTGCCCTCCTTTCATAATTCTTCTTCCGGAAGTAATTTTATTATACTGCAATCTATGAATTTTCTACTCGACGTTTTTGACAATAACTGTCTTCTTGTCAGTTGCCAATATTCTGCCAATAGTAAGCATAAAAACTCCTCACACTTTCTTATAAATCATTCTAATGCTGAAATAAATAAGCAAAAGCCCAACGGCTATGTTCAGGACTTGGATAATATTCGAAGATAAAAATGTCTTAGTCAGACTGCCTAAAAAAGCTATTATTGTTAAGAACAATAATGTTGATAAAATCGCCCCAAAGCCGAAAAAGCAAATATCTTTCCTTTCCATATCTTCTTCAGAAATCCTTGTTGAGAATACCCCCGCCCAAAATAGTATTGTAAGAGGATTTGAGGCAGTCATAATTAGTGCTCTATAAAATACACTATTAGAATCTGATAGGTCTATCAGGCTCACAGCCGGTATAAGTTCAACATTAAAAGCTCCTAAGATTGTGCTCATTCCGAAAACAAATAATATGGAACCTCCCAATATTTTCAGAACAATTCTAGTATTTTTTCTTTCAATAATAGAAGCTATACCAAAAATAGCTGCAAGGATGTATAGTCCATCAATTATTGCAACACCTAGTACCCCTGTGAATGCAGACTGGAACCCTTTTTGTGATGCCATTTGGAAAATAAAAATGCAAAGAGGACCTACAGCAAATTGTAACAGCATTCCGAATTTAAAACCTTTAAAAACCTTAAGCATCATCTTAAATATTAATATCCTCCTTTAGTGTTGAAAGGGAGATGATAGTATTTGATTTAAGTACACCCTTTATTTCCTTTAACGTATCTGATAAAAAGTTTTCTAAAGCTTTTGTATCTTCTACCAGTACCTTTAACAAGTAATCATATTCTCCGGCAACATGATGACATTCCAATACACAGTTATGCCGGACTATGGCTTTTCTGAAATTCTGAATATTTTCAGTTCTATCAATGTTTATACAAATAAAGGCCAGAAGCTTATAATTTATTTTCTCTCTATTTATTTTTATTGTGAATTTCTCAATAAGCCCTGTTTCCTGCATTTTTCTTATTCTTTCAGCTACAGCCGGGACTGACAGGCTTACCTTTTTACTGATTTCTGAAGTAGACACCCGGCTATTTTCTTTTAAGACGTTTATAATGTTTAAATCGACTGAATCCATGGCAATCACCCACTTTTACAATTTAAGACAATTCTACATTAACTCTTTAAATATGTAAATGAAATTAAAAAAACCAGTAATATTTAATGTTTCTATTCAGTCATACTTTAATTATTTAACTTAACAACTTATTGATAACCTAAAATCCTGAAAATTCGATATTTGCAGCACAAAAAGGGCTGCGCATTTATTAGCGAAATGCTGCAGCCCTTTATTTTATAGTATTTATCTTAGATCAGCAAATAACATGCTGACCAGTTTACCTAACATAGTAGGAATATAATGCAATATCATATTTTTCAAAAAGGGTTTTCTCTTCTATGCATATAAACCCTTGTTTTTCATAAACCAACCTTAATTTCTGCCGATGCTGGTTACAATTAAGGCGAATTACATTTATACCTTTACTAATTGCAAATTCTTTTGCAAAATCAATTAATTCCTTAGAAAGTCCTTCTCCGGCAAATTTACGCTTAACGGTAAGTTTGTGCAGATATAGCGATTCGCCTTTTGGAATTTCGGGCCAATAATTGGGATCATAATCAGTTAATGCCATGCATGCAGCAGGTTGCCCATTTTGATATACTATATAAAAGTCATCTATTTTATAGGACTTTGATAGCACAGACCACTTCACATTTGACTCATTCCATTGATTTTGCAACCCACAGTCAGCCATCCAGGCTACCGCATCCAATAGAATTTCTTCTATAACAGGTATATCACCCACATCAGCTTGCTTAATTTCTGAAACTATCATATGACCCCTCATACAATACAAATTATCTTATAATATGTAGTTTACTACATTGCTTAATGGTACATCCTGTAAAATAATACGTCAAGCCCATAGAAGGTTTTACACTAAATTAAAAGTACCTTTTACAATTGGCCCTTGCTGAAACTTAAATTTTAAAAATCGATATGGATGACTGCAGTTCATTGGCAAGTTCCGCTAAGGCTTGTGCAGAAGCCGTTATCTCCTCCATTGTTGCAACCTGTTCCTCATTGGCTGCAGAATTCTCCTGGCTTAATATTGCCCCTTCTTCCGCAGAATTTTTAATAGTTTCAGTATTTGATACAATAGCCTGGCTCTGTGATGAAACAACTTCAATAGCTGCCATTACATCCTTTACTTTATTATTTACATCTGCAACATCATCTTTAATAGTCTGAAAGGTTTCAGCAACATGCTGGGTTTTTGCAAAGCCGTCTTTTACCTTTTCATTCCCTTTATTAATTGATATGACAGCATTTTCCGTTTCACTCTGTATTTCCTTGACAAATTGAGTTATTTGCGCAGCTGATGTTTTAGACTGTTCGGCAAGCTTGCGTATTTCATCTGCTACAACAGCAAACCCTAATCCTTGCTCACCGGCACGGGCTGCCTCGATAGCCGCATTTAAAGCAAGGAGATTTGTCTGTTCTGTTATACTTGTGATAATTGCAACTATGTTTCCAATTTCTTTTGAGTGTTCACCCAATTTTCTAATTACCTTTTCAGAATCACTAACAGTTGATGTTATATCATTCATTTGATCCACAACATCGTTTACTGTAATAATTCCATGTTCGGAAGCTGAAAAAGCTTTATCTGACAAGGCATACATCTCTTTACTACTTTCAGCAATCTGGTATATGTTCGATGACATTTCTTTTATTGTACTGCTTGTATGCTGGATACTTTCCAGCTGTTCCTCTGCTCCGGATGCACTTTTTTCAGTTGCTTCGGCAATATGCTCATTAGCTCTTGTACATTGTTCAGCACTGGCAGTAAGTTCTTCCGAAGATGCAGCAACTTGTGTTGCTACGTCATTTACCTTTACTATTATGTGTCTCATAGATGTAACCATTTTACTTAATGAGGCCACCAAAACTCCAATTTCATCCTTACTTTTAATATTTAAAGTACCAGCAGTCAAATCCCCATCAGATACTCTGCCCAGCGTCTCTGTAACCTTCTTTACAGGTGCTGATATGCTCCTGTTCAAAAGGTACGTCATTATTATTGTACAAAGGACTGCCAGTAAGCTTATTAATCCAATTAGTGAGTGGGTCTTGGTTTGCACGGCAATAAGGTCGTCCCAAGTATCATTAGTGATATTGTCAATATCATTCTTTATTTTTTCATGAGTTTCACGAAAGTCGTCAAACAAACTTTTACCATCGCCGGCTTTCAAACGTGCCTCTCCCAGATTCCCCTTCTTGACCAGAGAAATCTGCGAATCAAAATATTTTTCTATTGCGTCAATCTTTGGTTTAGCTTCTTCTATAAGCTGCGCCATAATGGGATGCCCATTCAATTTTGACTCAACTTCTTCTAAACTTGTTCTTACATCGCTTTTACCAGAGTAGTACGGGTCAAGAAATCTTTGATCTCCTGAAATAAGATATCCTCTTACTCCAGTCTCCTCATTTATTAAAGCCGTTAATAATTCATCAGCTGCATAACCAATTGGAATAGCATCTGATATAAGGTCTTCCGCTTCTGATTTCAATAATTGAGTTGAATAAATACTTACTCCAACAATCCCAGCCATTAATACTAATACTAATACATAACTTGTGATGAGTTTTTTTGCTACTGACATTAGAGACCCTCCATAATAGTATTTTAAATATCATTAAGTAAACAAAACCTGCAGTGTAATTATATTTTAAATACTTCAATTGTTTTCACTGAAGAATTGTTCATATCAAGATGTATTACTCTGGTTTACCTATTTCGTCTATTTAGAGAACCTCCTTTCCGACCACGACTTTATGTTTCGATGTTTATTAATAATTAAATAAAAAACTATATTTCTAATGCAACAAAAACATAGTCGTATTTTGTAGAATTATGTCAGATTAATTGATATTATCTATTATTATAACCATAACAATCCAATTAGTAAACATAAAGTGGCATTTTGTAGGAGCCTCCTTTACAAAAGTTAAGGTATTAGTATGTAATTGCGCCCTGCTGGGATGGATTTGCTACTGGAAAACATGCAGAGCAAAGAAATGAGATCAAAGAAAAAACACTAACGGATATCGGTGAACTCGAGAAGATTTTTATGGACCCCATACACAAAAGTAAAAGGCTCCATACCCATAGGTACAGAACCTTTATAAACGACCGCTACTTACTTCGTTACAATCGGCTAAGCCCTTTTTTATCTCGTACGTATTGAACAACATCATACATCATATAGTACATATCTTCCGGGTTTATGGATAAAAGTTTTTCTTTATCTAGAACTATTTCATCGTTGTGGATCTTCACTATACTATAAAATGGTTCGTAATTAAGAGCCATTATGTTTGACCTTGTTTCCCATTCTTCAATTTTAACAGACTCCCTGTCAACTAAGAATTCTAACAAAGAATAAGAACCTCTTTGACAGAAAAACAACTTAAAGTCGGAATATTCCTTGCTGATCAGATACTCATCTATCTCCTTCCATACATTCTCAATAGCAGTCTGTCTGCTAATTAAAGTATGTATTGATAAGTCGCCTGTACTCAGTGCTTTAGCAAGCATTTGCTCCCAGTTGTTGGGTTTCCACTCAAGACTCCTGCTCATATGAACAATCCACTTTTCATGTGGAATATACTCTCTATTTGCGATAAACAGAGCTTCCAGTAACGGAACAATTGCTTTATTAAGCATATAATGACCTTGTAAAACGTCGCCTCTGTGAATCCAAATGTCTCCGGCAAGTCTATAATACCACCAGGCACTAAACAACAAGGCTTCCGCTTCGGTAATCTTTGGGGTATGGGATAGCTTATCTTTCGTTAGCTTTTCAATTTTCCCTTTAGGGTCATATAATATTTTTGAGTAGGATAAATCCCACAATGAAACACTATCCCATTCACGTCTTTCTTCACTTTCAAAATCAACAATTTTAATGTCATATAGGTATCCTGAAAGCTTTACTATACCCAGTGGTAAAGGTGTCTTTATTTTTTGCCAATTCTCAAAGCACCTCTTCTCCAAGTAAATAACAATATCAATTTCTGACAGGTGATCTGCATATCCACGGGATAATCCCCCATTAAGTGTTATACCTGCAACCCCATCAATTAATTTTAGCCTCTCAATTTCCATATTTAAGACACTAAGAAAATCATCAATTATATTATTACTATTTAAGTTCACATATGGTCTGCTCACAATTACATACCTCCATTATTAAATTTATTGTAAAATACAACCTCACTAAAGCTCTTTTTTGCTGTAACTTTTTGATCATTAGCCGGGTAACCGAAAGCAATAATTTCTGAAGCCATATGCGGTTCAGGCAGATTTAAAAATCGTGTAAGTTTGTCAACATCAAAATAAGATATCCATGTAGACCCCAAACCATGTTCTAAAGCAGCTAAAACCATATGCGTTCCAGGAATTTTTGTTTGATGTTCCTCCTGATTCAATTTTGTATAAATCTCGTCCTCCATGTTCTCAATGCTTTTTGCAAGGCCTGGATAACGTGCATTTTGAATATCTCTGCCACCGCGTGATTTATCTACGCTGTACGTACAGAGAACCACCAGAAAATTCGCTGATTTTATCCAGCTCTGGTTGTAGGCTATTTTAGATATTTCGTTGATTAGCTCTTTATTTGTAATCAATCCGAATTTCCACGGTTGCTCGTTTCCGCCAGATGGTGACAATCTCCCTGCTTCAAGAATGTATTTAATAACTTCAGAGGGTACATCTTCTCCTGTAAATTTTCTCGTACTTGTTCGTTTTTTTAGTAAATCCAATATCATAAAGCTCATCCTTTCAATATTTATTTTTAAAAAGTAATGTAATGGTAAGATTAATGCAAAATAAAAAAGCCGCAGATTTACTCTACGACTTTACCTTCTAAAGAAAAACAGTAAAATACGTATGGAGAGTAAACATAAAATCAAAACCAATAAATTGGCAACACAAAAAACCGTCTAACTGAAACAGTTTTGCCAAAATATTAAATTATGATTTTACCCTACTTCTCCATGCTTGCTTATGCTTTATGATTACGCCGCACTAAGCATGCCGGACGACATTCCACCTTTCTTAATCAAACCATTACATATACATTATTGTATCATTATTAGTAATTAGTGTAAATACTAGGCTAATTGATATTGTCTTTAATTTGTGATAATTTCACCCTTAAGATTATCGTATGATTATTTCACCCCATCATAAATAATGGTAATCTTAGGGAATGATATATACAATGACTGATGAGGAACTAAAAAAGTTGCA
>JAEYNI010000206.1 GCA_023412635.1 Bacillota bacterium | reverse complement strand
AATCCATTACATGGTATTTAAATAAAATTTACACTGTAAGTCTAACTGTTACCTCTGTTCCCTTCTTTTCCTCACTGCTGATGCTGATGGTCCCACCATGTGCCTGGATAATTTCCTTGGCAATTGAAAGTCCCAAGCCTGTTCCTCCCATATCTCTTGACCTTGCTTTATCCACCCTGTAGAATCTCTCAAACACACGAGACAGAGACTCTGCAGGTATACCTATTCCGGTGTCGGTTACCTTTACATAAATATCATTGTATATTCGTCCTATATAAACTGTAATTAATCCATTTTCGGGTGTATATTTAAGCGCATTGCTGATAAGATTCACAAACACCTGCTCCAGCCTGTCCTTGTCACCTTTTATGTTTGGAATCTCCCCGATAACAAAGCTCTCAAGCTTTTGTTGTTTGCGTTCTGCTTCCAGCTGCATTCTATCAACTATATCTTTTACTATTTCCTTTAATGACACTTCCTGCATATTCCAACTGACCTGCTGATTATCAAGTCTGGATAGTTGCAGCAAATCCTTAACCAGCCTTGTCATCCTATCCGCCTCTGTATTTATAACGTTCAGGAAGCGGTCTGTTGTATCACTGTCTTCGACAGCCCCATCTAAAAGCGTTTCAGTATAGCTCTTAATTGATGTTATTGGCGTACGAAGTTCATGTGACACATTTGCTACAAACTCACGCCTCATATTTTCAAGCTTTTGTTCTTCTGTAACGTCATGCAATACAACAATGAAACCTTCGGGTTTCTTATTTGTGTCTGTAAATACTGCAAAATATACTTTTACATATAAATCATTAATGACGGTATCAAATTCTTTTACAGCTGATTCCTCAAGGTAAATTATATTCTCAAGCTTAATATCCAGATCTATGGCCTCTGCGAACTCCTGAAAGGGCCTTTCAGGTATTTCATCTCCAAGATACTTTCTGGCAGCGGGATTGCTATGTATTACAACCCCCTTGAGGTCATAGGCCATTACACCATCGGCCATATAATTCAGTATTGTTAAAACTTTATTTTTTTCGCTTGATATTTCCGATAAGGTATTTTTAAGCTTTCTGGCCATATAGTTAAAGGTCTTGGTAAGATTTCCGATTTCATCCTCTGACTTAACAGCCAACTGCTCGTCAAACTCTCCCTCTGCTATTTTTTCAGCTTTGTGCATAACGCTGACAATAGGAGAAGTAATGGTTTTTGACATCAGGTAACCTAAAATCAGTGACAGGAATACCGCAATAACAGCACTGGTAAAAATAAGATTGTTGAAGGTTTGAATTATCTGCTCCCAGGCTTCTTTGTCGTACGTAAAGTAGAAAATTGTATCCCTGTCTACAGGTATAATATATTCAAAGTACTGGTTTCCTGAAACTGTCTTAATAAGCTCTTTATTTTCAACAGGCTCTTTAATCTCACCGGACCACATTGGAAGGAGATTAATGGTGGAGCTGTTGAAAAGTTCATCTACAAACGCTGTAGCATTTTGTTCATTAAAGCGTTCGTCCGAAGAATAAATAATCCCACGATTGGGGTCAATATTCTTTCTCGTTACACTTAAATCTATAATAGTCAGGTTAATGTCGGAATTTGTCCTGAAATAAGTTACATCATCCTGTTTATCACTGAAAAATGATAAATATTCCTCTCTGGACTCCGGTGTACCCCTCATTTCCTTCCACTCTACAAAGCCTTTGTTCATGTCACGAGTGAAATTTTCAAAGTATATTGTCTGGAGGCCTGCGTTTATTACAATATAAACAACACAGACCAATATGACACACATTGATATGAATATGTATACCAGTTTCCATTGCAAGCTGCGGATCAGCCTGGTGAATCTCTTCCAGAACTTCATGTTCACTCCTTAATTAATTTTGACTTGAGGCCCAGACCCCAAGTCAAATAATTAATCTACGCAAAAAAATTAATTAAATTTATTAAAGTAGTATCCCACACCTCGTTTTGTAACTATATACTGAGGATTTGCAGGATCTATTTCCAGCTTTTCGCGAACTCTTCTTACGGTTACATCCACTGTTCTTACATCACCGTAATATTCATATCCCCAAACCTTCTCCAGTAACGCTTCCCTTGAGAAGATGGTACCCTGCTGTGCAGCAAGGAACTTAACAAGTTCAAATTCACGAAGTGTAAGTTCAATTATTCCTTCTCCTCTTCTCACTTCATACCTGTCGGAATCAATTGTAAGATCTCCATATTTGTTAACATTGGATTTGTCGGTACTTACCTGCTCCGGAGGTACAAGCCTTCTGAGATTTGCCTTGACTCTGGCCATAAGCTCTCTAGGGCTGAAGGGCTTTGTAATATAATCATCGGCACCCAGCTCCAGGCCCAATACCTTGTCAACCTCTTCTTCCTTTGCCGTTAACATGAGAATAGGAGTTGCTATTGATTGTCTGAGCTTCCTGCACACTGTGAAACCATCCATTTTAGGAAGCATTATATCCAGCAAAATAAGATCGGGATTCTGTGAAAGTGCAAGTTCTACAGCCTCTTCACCATCAAAGGCCTCCAAGGTATCGTAACCTTCCTTTTTTAAATTAAACCTGAGAATATCTACAATGTTTTTCTCATCGTCTACAATTAATACTTTCTTGCTCAAAAAATACACCCCTAACAAAAAATTTTCTTGGTGATAAACCCGGACTCTAATAGTTGAATTATATCATTAAATACTTGTAATGGAAAATTAATATTTTGGCAATACTGTAATTTAGACGTAACGGGTTTGAAAAAGTTGCAGAATTTCAGTTGCCAATTTATATTACCAAATTAAATGCTCAAAAAGTCAATTACTATTCGATAACCCATTCGCCCAACGACGAAGGTTTTATCTGTAATTGACCCCCTAAGTTATTCCATACTAAATAATATTTCTACTGAATCGATGGTTACAGCTCTTCAATATAGAGCTTAAAATCCAATACTGCTGAAAGATATGTATATTGAGCCTGATTGTACTGAATTAAGGCATTCTCCTTTTCTTCGGCCGCTTTCAGATAATCAATATAACTTATCATTTCCTGCTTATACTTTTTCTCAGCTATGTCAAATTGCTTTAAGCTCAAATCGTACTGAAGCTTTGAAGTATAAATACTGTCAAAGGCCTCTAATAGCTTAACATAGTCAGTTCTTATCTTCTGCTCAATGTTATACCTTTCAATCTCAATCTGATTTTCCAATTCCTTTGGCTTATCGGCAAGTAATTCATAACTTGAACTTATATTCCCACGTGTATAGGATTCTGCATAGGAATCTATCTTGGCTTCCTCTATCTGTCTTTGGAGCTTAGCTATTGAATTACTCTCCAACTTTCTTTTTTCAATTAGAGTTTCAATATCATTTACTTTATATTCCTCAATCTTAATGGATGCAGAATTGAATTTAAAATTTTGGTCTAAATCAAAATTGAGCAAAGAATTTATCTTCATCTTAATAGTATCAAGTTCCGCATTCAGTTTATCAAGCTTTTGATCTGCCAATTCAAGTGCGTTTTGGCTTTGTCCCACCGATAGGCTACTGAGCTTTCCGAGCTTCACTTTTTCCTGCTCAACGGCCAATTCCGTCTTAGCTCTTTCTACCGACTTTATTTGTGTCTCTATCTCATGCTGCTTATATATGTATTGGTAATATAGTTTTGAAACATCGGCCTCCACGGTCATTACTCTATTCGTTTTTTCCCACTTTAGCTCATCAAGTCTATGTTTTACTTGCATCGGGTATAATAGAATGCTTCTTTTCGTTGCTGCCATATCCTTACTAGGATTCTCATCGTATATATTTTGATCCTCTGCATTTTTTACTGCATTTTTATATCTTTTTTCCTGAGTTACTATCTGATTGTCAAGAAGTTTAATTTCTGCGTTATTACCTACTGCTTCCGCAATGAGGCTGTCTAAACTGAAAATTTTTGTCATTGTTTCAGCTTCTGCTGCCTGAACCTCCAAAGCAAGGGGAGAAGATAACGTAATACCCAAAATCATCAGGCCAATTAATATTTTTTTAAGTTTATTTTTTATAGTCATACAAACACCTTCTTATCCTTAAATTATTCAAGTACAATGATCACTTCACTTGCTTTGTAGCCGGGACCCAACTTGCAAGCCAGCTCCTCAAGTCTATAAAAGCTATAAGCCGTGTCTCTTTGAGCATCTTTGTATATCATTTCTGCACTATTTGCTTCGTCTTTGGCCTTCCATAGATCTACGAGGCTTATCTGTCCAAGTGAGTACTTTTTCTGCGCAATTATATAATCAGCTTTTTTGGTTTGAGCATTCCTCTTCTCTATTTCCATTTTTTTCTGAATCGACTTTACGTCGGTGTACGCAGCTTTGATATCATTAGTAACATCTAAAATATTTTTAGTTACGCCAAACTCCGCGTCCTCCAGCTGCTGCTGAAGATTTGTCCGTGCAAATACGTACTGCTTTTTTATGTATTTATCGTAATAATCCAATTCTTTTTTGTAAACTTCTGCTTGAAGCTTTGCATTAACTATTTCACTTCTGTTTGCCAGCGCTTGATCCAAATATTTTTGATATGTATCCAGCTTGTTATCTTTATTCAAACCTGCCCCTACATCAGTAAGTTCAATTTTTCTTAACCGGTCTATGCCACATAGCTGCTTAAATAATAACTCTTGAATCTCTTTACGCCTATTCAGTTTTTGTACTTCCATTCTTTTTTTGTTGAGTTCTAGTTCGAACTTACATTTATCCAGTTCTGAGACCAAACCTTTTTCGTATTTCAATTCTATACCTGAATACTGCTTTTCCATTGTTTCAAGAGAATCCTCCTGATACTTGCACAATTCAATAAAGTATAGGAGATTATAGTATAGGGCTTGAACATCACCCTTAAGCCTTGCCTTGCTTGTATCATAATTGTCTTTTAGACTTAGCAACTGAAGCCAGGAAGAGTAATTTGAAAAATTGCCGTTTAAATAATTCTCAAAAAATGTCTCTCTGTAATACGGGGCATCACCATACTTATCTCTGTATTCTTCAAATCGTTCTTCTTCAAAATGATTCAAGTTATCATTTATATTCTTTTTCTCAGACAATTTATAGTATTCATCAATTTCATCTAACTCAGACTGCGTCATTTCGGTTATTTCCTTAAAGGACTTATCCTTATTGTGTACCCTCCACATTTTATTAATTGAAATTTCCAACGAAGTTAAATCGGAGTCGTTGGAAACTCCAAGCTTTATAGCATCCTCCAGGGATAATTTAAGTGTTTGTGATGTACTATTTGAGCTTTTGGCGGAAGAATCCCCGTCTGCCGCTATAGAAAGCCCCTGAACCTGCAATATTAATGCAAAAATAATCAGCAAACATATATATAACCTTTTGTTTTTCAGTATCAAATTTCCTGCTGCGCTAAAAATCAATACTTTACGCAGCTTCCTCCCTTCCTTCCCATAAAATATATTTACAGATACAATATAATACTACGAATTTTCCTTTTTGTATGATTTCATTCAAATTTAATTGATTAAATAATATGTTTATATAACTATTGAACCTTCTCTTTATAGTCGTAGTTGGGAACTATGATCTTCATGTAATCCCTGACCTCATCTGCTCTGTTTGTAATTATATCCTTTAAACACTCTATTTCTCTTCTGAGAATAGCAAGATCAGTATGTAACGGTTTTGCAATGTATATCTTATTGTTTTTAGTTGCCTCTATACCCTCTTCAGCCAGCAGTAGTTCCTCATACAGCTTTTCGCCTGGCCTTAAGCCGGTAAATTCGATTTTTATATCCACATCCGGTTCAAAGCCTGATAGCTTGATGAGGTTTCTGGCAAGGTCATAGATTTTCACAGGTTCACCCATATCAAGCACGAATATTTCTCCGCCCTTAGCCATGGCCCCTGCCTGTAGCACCAATTGAACTGCTTCTGGTATGGTCATAAAATATCTTATAATCTCAGGATCGGTAACGGTCACCGGCCCGCCCTGCTCTATCTGCTTTTTAAATAATGGAATAACGCTTCCATTGCTGCCTAACACATTACCGAATCTTACGGCAACAAACTCAGTCCTGCTTTGTTTTGATAAGGCCTGAATGATCATTTCAGCTACTCTCTTAGTTGCGCCCATGATATTAGTTGGATTTACAGCTTTGTCGGTAGATATCATAACAAAGCGTTTTGCTCCGTACTTGTCGGCGCACTCAGCAACATTTAAGGTTCCGAATATATTGTTCTTTATTGCTTCGGTAGGATTGGCCTCCATAAGAGGTACATGCTTGTGGGCCGCCGCATGAAACACCAAATCAGGCCTGTGGGTTTTGAATATTCTCTCCAGCCGGGGTTTTTCTCTGACGTTGGCTATAATAGCAACAAGATTCAATCCTGGGTTGTTTGACAAAAGCTCATTTTGTATGTCGTATACATTGTTCTCGTAATTATCCAGTATAATAAGCTGTTTAGGTGAAAAAGCAGCTATCTGTCTGCATAATTCGGAGCCTATTGAACCTCCGCCGCCGGTGACCAGGACCACACGATCACTGATTAGGCTGCCTATTTCGTTATTGTCAAGCATAATAGGCTCTCTACCCAACAAGTCTTCTATTTTTACATCACGAATCTTTTGCACTGAAACGGTTTCATCAATAAGCTGAGATAAGGATGGCAGTATCTTTACTTTGCACTTTGTATTGGAGCATATTGTATATATCTCATTAATAGTTTTTGAAGAAGTAGAAGGTATTGCAATTATTATCTCATCAATATGCTTGTCTTCAGCTACTTTGACAATATCACAGCGGGTTCCGGCTACAGGGACACCATTTAGTTTTTTACCCTGTTTCCCGCGGCTGTCGTCAATAATCGCTATAGGCGTGCTCTTAAGTTCGGGGTGGAGATTGTATTCATTAATAAGTGAAGCACCTGCATCACCAGCACCAATAATCATTATTTTTTTGTTGTTTTTTATAAGAAGTACTTCGCCTCTCACAACACGCCTAAATATTCGGTATGCAAATCTTATTGCCCCTATAAAAAAGCAATCAATAAAAAAAGTAATTATAAATATGCTTCGTGGTATAGGAGTACGTGTAAGAAATACAAAACCCATCATGAAACTGTTGCTTATCATTGAAGATAGTATGATCCTTGTTAATTCGTATACACCTGCATATTTCCATAGACTGCTATACAGTTTGAAAACCATAAATGTTGCAAGTTTCACAATGGAAGTGATAATAATCAATTTTGGAATTTCATTTACGAAATTACTGTATTTAGGATCAATAAAAATATTTTCAATCCTTAACAAATACGATAAAATAAGTGATGCGTTTATGAGAATAATATCAATGCCAGCAAGAGAAAGAGCTTTAATTCTATATTTCATATGTAAAATATCTCCATTATCTTAGTCTATTAGAACCTTAGTATTTATTATAGCAGTAAATAACCTATGATTAAATATATTAGAATTAGATTCAGTGGAACTAGTAGGGAAAGTAGTTATTGTATTTTTTTCCACTTCAATATTCTCTGTTGTATTTACCAATAAGTTTGTCAGATCTGGAAATTAGCTTTAGACCTTTATATTAACTTGATTGTGATAAGTTAAAGTAATTTTATCTCTATACCTTAAAACAGGCTGTTCCACATACTTATAGCTAAACCAGGCTATTGTATATATTAGGCATAGAGATATAATCCAAATTAGCATCGTAAATGGGTAATAGGGTATTATCTTTTTTAACTTATATAAATTTTTTATAATACCGTAATGAATAAGGTATGTACTATAACTGGTTAAGCTTATAAAATTTATCACTTTTATCAACTTGTTATTCAAGTGGCCAAATTTCATATTTTCCAACGCAATTACAACACCTATAGAAAATAGAGGAATAATACTTAAATATAAGGTTCTTGGAAAAAAAGTGTGATCAAAAATACCCTTATTGAAATTAACGAAAAAATAGAACCCACATAAGGTTAACCCTAAAACTGATAAAGAAAGTAATAAAACGGCTCGCCTAACAATAAGTTTATATGTTTTTTTATAGTAAATTTTTATTCCTGCAAACAACACCCCGAATACAAGGCTATCCATTCGTAAAAAAGGCTGCATCCTGACCCCTATTACCCATTTAGGATTAAAAACATAGACATATATACCTCTAATAGCTAACAGTAATAGGATTAATATTATACAGATACTAATAAATCTCACTTTTTTGTTTCCAAAAATTTTTGTAATCAGCAGGAGTACAAATGGTATCAATAGGTAAAACCACTCCTCCACTGATAAACTCCATGACTCAGGGAAAAATAATAAAGTTGACTCCTTAAAATTCTGAAGAAATAATATATGTTCCCAATGGAATGTTTTATTAAATATGAACAAGAAAAACAAAACAACATAGTATATGGGCAGTGTTCTCAACCATCTACGGATATAAAAACGCTTTAATGAAGACCAGGAGCCTTCTTCAAGAACATCATTGATAATAATTTGACCTATGAGAAAACCACTTAATGTAAAGAATATCTCAACTCCAAAAATACCTAAGGTTTCTAATAAATTATAGAAAGTAAGTGGAAAATATAATTTTGAGTGGGCTAATAAAACTAGTATTATGGCGGTACTTCTTGATATGTCTAAACCAATATTACGCACAATGAATCCTCCTACTTATAATACCTATAGTATCAGCTCTCCTACATGCTAAATTCTTCATCGAAAAAATTAAAGGCCTAACCTCGCTGTCTTGCGTAATAGACCTTATTTATATAAAGCAATCCATATGAAGATGGTAACTTAAAACACTGTAAGGGCTATACTTTTTTTAACCAAAATTCTTTTATCAATAAAAATACAGCTCCTACTACAACGGCTATAATTAGCCCCATTGCAATGTTTAGAATAGTATTAGGACTTGTTTTTTCAATAGGTATCTCCGGACTAGAAACTAGAATAATATTAGTATTAGCAATGTTTATTAAACCCGTCCCATCTCTTTGAATATTTCCCGTTTCAGTATATTCATTTAATACATTTTTTTCTGTATCTATTTCATTTAAGTATTTTTCATATTTTTTTATAGATTCTTCTGTACTATAAATAAGCTGTTGGTTTTCTATTATCGCTTCTTCAATTTTAGTATATGCTGGGTTTATTATATTTTCAATAACTACATTTTTTTCAGTATTAATTAGGTTACTTTGGTTAATAGTTTGTGGAGTATTTGCTAAAAGTTCTTTATTTTTTTTAAGAATAACTTTGGTACTGTCAATAATATTTTGACAAGATTTGATATTAGAACTAAACATATTATTATAATGGTTAAGTGCTCTTTCATTAGTAGTAAAAAATAAATAATCTAAGTAGTTGTTATAAAGTACTTTAGCAAGTTTCTGAGCTTCAACAGGATCAGGGGCTGAAACTGTAATATCATGAATTTTTTGTTGAACAGTTGATGTTGTTCTACCTATGGTAATCCTTTTTTTTAGATCATTTAAATTTACTTCACTAGAATCATATTCCATATCCTTAATTGTTTCAGCAATAACATCATTGTTCGTAATTAATTCCATATATTGTCTGTCAGAGGATACAGTCATCTTATATTCACCGTATCTTGTATTATAGGTTTCAGGGATATTAAGGTCGACTTTCATACTTGTAATATAAACAGGATCTAAAAAAAACACACTCAATATTCCTGCTAAAATTGCACCTAAAACAGCGAAGCTTAAAATAGATAATTTATGTTTCCATAAGGCAAGAAAGAGTTCTCTCAACTCAATTTCACCCTGATAATTCTGCAAATTTTGTTCGTTCATATATTTACTCCTTAATCCTTTATTCTATAATATCATATTTCATTGTCATTATATCAACATAGTCAGGTTATTTCAATATAACTGAATTATTGGCTAAATCTGTACTTATCATTGGTTATTATTACTTTCTCCAAACCATTCTATTTACTATCCCAACATAACTTTGTATTATCTTTACAACTTTTGTGCTGACATTTTCATCAGTATAATCAATAGTTGTAGCACCTAAATCGCCGTTTTTAAACATATTTACAGCTAAATCTACAGCTTGTAATACTTGTTTAGTTGTTATACTCCCGATAATAAAGTTACCCTTTTCCAGCGACTCTGGACGTTCAGTACTGGTTCTTATTGAAACTGCTGGGAATTTAAAGAATGACCCTTCTTCTGGAAGAGTACCACTATCTGACACGACACAAAAAGCATTTAATTGTAGCATGTTGTAATCAGTAAATCCAAAAGGCTGTAAAGCTCTCACGTTACTATGAAACACAAAGCCCCTTTGTTCAATGTATTTTTTTGATCTTGGGTGCATAGAATAGATTACTGGGATATCATAGGTCTCAGCCATAGCATTTATTGCATTCATTAGCTCGAAAAAGTTTTTCTCGTTATCAATATTTTCTTCTCTATGCGCAGAAACTATTATATACTCATTCTTTTCTAGTCCGAGCTTTTCAAGAACTTGGCTGTTGTTTATTCTCTCTATATTCGACCTTAAGACCTCTGTTAATGGAGATCCTACAACATAGGTATACTCTTTTTTAATTCCTTCAGAATATAGGTAGCGTCTAGCGTGCTCTGTATAACAAAGATTAACATCACTTATATGGTCAATAATTCTTCGATTAATTTCTTCAGGTAAATTTTCATCAAAACAGCGGTTTCCAGCCTCAAGATGAAAAATTGGTATCTTAAGGCGTTTAGCAGATATAATGGACAAACATGAATTTGTGTCACCTAAAACCAATACTGCATCGGGTTTTTGTTCGTACATCGCATCATATGATTTAGCAATAATATTACCCATTGTTTGACCCAAGTTGTCTCCAACCACACCAAGATAGTAATCTGGCTTTCTTATTCCGAGCTCATAAAAAAACTGCTCATTAAGTGCATAGTCATAGTTTTGTCCAGTATGAACCAATATATTTTCAAAATATTTGTCACACTTTTTAATTATCTCTGATAACTTGATTATTTCTGGGCGAGTCCCCACTATTGTCATCAATTTTAACATGTTCGTTTCACCTTCTACTTTATATAAAATAATGCGGATATAACTCCTTGTGTTTGTTAATCCAATCTCTCATTTCTATTACCATTGTCTCGTAACTTGGCACTTCAAAGGAAAAATCATTTCTATTATTTATTAGGGATTTATCCAAATCCACTCTATCGCTTGGTACGATATTAGTAGACCCATTCTTAAGGTGCTTGTTAAAAAGATTAAGTAGATCAAATTTGCTAATAGTTTCATTGTTTACAAGGTTGTATATCCCAGTAATATTTTGTATATATGCTTTCTCCATAGCTTTAGCAAGCGTCAATGTCGTAACACCTGTCCAAATGGCTTTCAAATATCCATTTATAGTACCATTCTGTTCCATAAACCAGTTAAAAAGTCCTATCCCCTTTATATTCATGTCGGGTCCCACTATAGAGTTTCTAAAAGTAAGGTTTTTGTTATCTTCCACCTCACCCAAAGCCTTTGTCCTGTCATAAAATGTATCACCATCACAAAAGCTATTCTCGTTATATTTTCCTTTTTTCCCTGAAAAAACACAATCTGTACTCATATGAATTAGCTTAGTTTTAGAATCCTTTATAACATCTTTAATTAGATATGGTAAATAACTATTTAAATAAACAGCCATTGACTGCTCAACATCACAATCCTTATTTAACAAGCCTATACAGTTTATTACCACATCATAGTCGTTCTCCTGTAGTATTGATACTATAAGATTCCTGTCCATAGCATCTCCGGTAATATTATTATTACAGTATGGAAAAGGATTTCTAGTGAATGCTGTCACATCATATCCTCTCTCTTGTAAATAAATAGCGATGGTATGTCCTGCCATACCCGATGCACCTAACACTAAATACTTTATTTTCCTTCTTTCCACGTTTCAAGTTCCTCTCTTATGTAATTAAGCGACACAAGCTTATCTATAATAGCTGGTATATCTAACCTATAAGTGTTATTTGAGTTATACTCATCTATTGTTGATAACCGTTCACTGCCTTCTATAAAGTACTTATCGTAATTTAGATCTCGATTATCCGCCGGCACTCTGTAATACGTTCCCATATCTTCGGCTTTAAAGAATTCTTCTTTTGTTAATAGTGTTTCATATACCTTTTCACCATGCCGAGTACCAATAATCCTAATTTCATGATCAGGATCAAATAGTTGACGTACTGCCTCTGCCAAATCACCAACTGTACTGGCTGGCGCTTTCTGTACAACAATATCTCCGGCCTGAGCATGTTTAAATGCATATATAACTAATTCAACAGCCTCTTCTAAACTCATTAAATAACGTGTCATATTAGGATCTGTGACAGTCATGGGCTGTGCTGACTTGATCTGTTGAACGAATAGCGGTATAACAGAGCCTCTAGAGGCCATAACATTACCGTATCTTGTAATACAAATAGTAGTTTTATCAGGACTAATAGTGCGAGATTTTGCAACAGTAATTTTCTCCATCAATGCTTTTGATATACCCATAGCGTTAATAGGGTAAGCAGCTTTATCTGTTGACAAACAAATACATTTCTTTACACCAAATTCAATTGCTGCTGTCAAAACATTTTCTGTTCCCAGAACATTTGTCTTTACAGCTTCCAAAGGAAAGAATTCACAAGATGGCACCTGCTTTAAAGCAGCAGCATGAAAAAGATAATCTACTCCGTGCATTGCGTTCCTTACACTGTTGATATCTCTAACATCTCCAATATAATACTTGATTTTATCATTCTTGTATAATCTTCGCATATCATCCTGCTTCTTTTCATCACGCGAAAATATACGAACCTCACCAATATTGGTACTTAAAAAGCGGTCAAGAACAGCATGACCAAAACTTCCCGTACCACCAGTAATTAATAGTGTTTTTCCTTTAAACATCTTTTCTTCTCCCTAGCCTATTTTATTAATTGATTCTGATCTCTTATAAACCTTTTTCGAATTAAATTTATAAGGGCTAAACATTCATCATTTTTTGATATTGATAAAACAAAAATATACGTTATAGTTCCAATTACTGACGATAAAATAAACCTTATTATTGAGGAAAGAGGACTCAATATTAATTGCAAAATAAACCAAACTAATACTAAAGCTATATTTGATGACAAAATCTGAACTATAACCTTTTTATTGCTCTCTGGTTTTATAGTTTTAAACTTTTTCTCAATATATTTTTTTTCAAATATATATGTAATTAAATGGGAAATGGATGTCGCTAGAGCTAAGCCAGCTATGCCTATAAATCTGATAAAAATAAAACTAAGTACTACATTAACTAAAATACATAACCCGTTAATAATGGCAGGTGTCTTAGAATCTCCAAATATATAATAAATTCTGGTATATAATTCTTTGAGAGCTAAAAACAAAATACCTAGTGAGTAAAAGATAAAAACCTTTGACACTGCCATTACATCATTAATTGTAAAAACTCCTCTGTAATAAATTATCTTAATAATATCACTACTACCCAAGATACTAATAATTGAAATTGGTAATAAAACGAGAAATAGTATCCTGCAGCATTGTTTTAATTTTATGTATAATTCAGCTTCTTTGTGTTTAGCAAACAACTGTGAAAATATTGGATACATCACAACAATTATAGCATTTGTAAATGTCCCATTTATTAAGCTCTGAACTTTTTGTGCATAATTTAGACTTGATATACTTCCTTGGCTAAACATTGAACATATCATATTATTTATTGAAAGGTTTATTTGCTCAATACCCGTTGCTATAAATACAGGTATTGCTAGTAAGAATACTTCTTTAACAAGTGGATCCTTAAAGTCAAAAATGATTCGATAACTAAATATCTTTTTTATGGCAGATCTTTGTAATAGCATCTGAATTAACCATGCAAATAATCCCGATATGGGAACAATAAAAATTCCAAAAGTGTCAGAAAAAATAATCATTGCTATAATTGCAATTATACTATTAAATAAGCTAAGGAGTTGTGGTATTAAGTGTTTTTGGTTAGCATTTGATATATTGATATAAACCCACGTAGCCATAGTAACCGGGAATGACAGACAAGAAATTCTTAATAATGTTGTCGCATATTCCAGTGAATCACCTGAAAACCCGGGTGCAACTACTTTAATCAAAATTCTTGCAAACAAATAAATGACAATTGCCACAACTCCTGAAAACAATACATAAATATTTAAAAGATTTGACGAAAACCTATCTGTCTCTCCTTTGTCGCCCTCTGTTTTTAACTTGCTGTATAAAGGAATAAAAAATACTAACATACTTCCAATTAAAGGCGTATATAAAAGTCCAGGAATAATATTGGAAGCAAAATAAGCATCTGAATAAACTGAGGTACCAAATTTCGCAGAAAAAACTAATTCTCTTAAAAAGGAAAATATTTTGCCAGTAACAGTTAATAACAATACTACTGTTCCAATTTTAACTGTTTGTTGCTTACTTATTAACATATGCCATTTCCTCTTTTTAAGTTAAATTTATTATGATTAAAAATCCAGTAAAAAATTATTACCCACGTAGAAATAAAGCCATCAATTCCTATAAACAATTGATTATTACATGGTACATAAATAAGTCCAAGAACTATTGTGGCAACCATTACTATCGAGATTGGATTTTCATATTGTATGGTTTCTCTCCAGGCAATAGCAAAAACCACTCCAATTGGGATAAATAGCAATAATGCTCCTAAAAATGTTAAATCTGATGCAAGCCATGGAAACACAGTATTCCAAGCTTTAGCGCCCATTCTTCCATATTGAAGCTCCATCCTATTTAAATACGTATCAAGATAAAAATATGGTAATCCAAGGTACTCATTTAGAAACTTTGATAAGATATATGAGCTTCCAATGCCGTATGTCCACTTGAACGGGAGTTTAAGACATAAAGATAATCCATAATAGCCTGCAGATAAATACCCAGTTAATAGTGCTGAAAGTCCGAATCCATACCGATACCCAAATATCTTAAAAATAAAATTGTCTGAATCATAATATACTCCATTAACAGTTTTTTCACCGTAATTAAAGACATCTACACCAATTTGCTCATATCTTTGGACTTGATTTATTACAACATAACTTATAAATAGTATTCCAACTAATATAATAGTGACAAAGATTTTTATTCTGTTTTTTCGGCTTATGGACCTCATTTTTAATAATGCTACAATAGCACCGTATATTAACATATCACCTAAAACTTTTTGAGTGCCATACGCTACACCATTTACTAAGATCGTGAGAATATAGAATATTATTATTGCTATTTTATAGTTCTTACTCACCTTCTTAAAATTATAGAGCCCTACTGTCATTACTATAATTCTAAAAAAGCCAGTGAAGAACCTAATTAATATACCTATAGTATATCCAGATGATATTTCCAGCTGCTGTCTGACTTCAATATAATTGATTCCAATATTTGAAAGTCTAAATACGGCAGGATTTTTTGCCAGTAACTCAATAATCTCTATGGAAACTCCTGCCAAGGCAATTAATATAGAAACTTTCAATAAAGGTAATATATCTTTGTCTTTTTGAGACACTCTTTCATCATGTATAATTGTACTCGTATTAACAGTTTTAAGTTTTATTTTAAGACCAATAATATATCCTATTGATATACATATCATGTAAGCTAACATAAACCAAAATACACTAACTTTATCATAATTATCATATTTGGCAGGACCAAAAAAGCTTATTAGCATTGTTATTACTATATATATTAAGTAATACTTTAGTGGTTTTTTAAACAACTTTTTAACTCCTCTTCAATTTATTGCCAAATTCCAGCTACCTATGATATCCAAAATACTTTTTGAGAGCATCATCTTTTTCTTTATACTCGAGATGACCCAGATGCAAGCTATTCTTTTTTGCTTTTTCAAAATATTCATCAGTAGATTTTATATATTTTGCTGGTACACCACCAACAACAGAATTATCAGGTACATCCTTTGTTACAACAGATCCTGCTGCTATTATGCAATTACTCCCTATTCTAACACCGGGTAGAATAATGCATCTTACCCCAAAGTACACATTGTCACCTACAATAATCGGCGCAGTAATTTCTAGATCAGGTACTAAATGCCGAAAAAGCAAGGTGCCTCCATCATGTGTTACAAAAAGGCACTCATTTGCAATATGGACATTGTTGCCAAGCGTAACACACCATGGATTTGTACTAAACATTAAGTATGGGTTCCCATAAATGTGAAGGTTATTGCCGATATTTACACCTATATGCCTTGCATACCCCTCATGGTTTAATTGAGCATACAACTTATTATAAATTGTTTTACAAACTTTGACTAATAATACGAAAACACTCATAAACTATACTCCAACTTTTTTTTGAAATTCTATTGTTTCTTTGATAAAATTTCTATAATCCATCTTATTAAAATCGTTACAATATTTTTTCATCTCTTCTACTTTTTTTTGCGGCAATTCAATAATATTTTTAATTTGTTCTATTACTTTCTGTGTGTTACACATATCAACAAAAAATCCATTTTTCCCTTCTACTAGGTAACTCTGTAAATCACTTGTTTTAGTAGTAATAACAGGTGTTCCGCAGCTTATGCTTTCAGAAAATTTAGTAGGAAACCCTGCAGATGTTACAAGCGATACATTCCTAATAAAAATATAAAAATCTGAGTTTGCAATCTCTCTTATTACCTGTTTATGTGATAATCTGCCCATAAATTTAACATTATCTTTAATTTCTTCAGGTATATCTGATACATGAAAAGCTTGACGATATTGATCCATCGTTAATCCTATAATATTAATAATAAAGTCTCTGTTACAGTTCCTCTTAACCTTGGCTAAAATATTAAGGGTCTCTGCAAGCTCATCCTTGCCGATTCCCGTCGTTCCTGCATATACAAGTCTGACGCAATTATCATTATGTTCTTCTATCTCAACACTCCATTTGTTATCATTTAAATCTACCAGTGCAGGTAATACTAGAAGATTGGGGTTTTTATCCTTATAAAAATCAAATAAAAATCTACTGGTCGCGATCAGTCCATCCAATTTAGGTTGTATTACACGCATTCTCAAGTTTGTGTCCAGGTTTTTTATAGTTCTGTAAATAACACTACCTTTTGGCTGGTACCATTCCGTTGTATCACCAATAACTTTTACATCTTGTTTTTTACAATATCGCTTAATTTTCCATAAAGCAACGGCTTGATAGTTATAACAAATAACTGCTCGAGCATCATTATATAATTTTAGCACAGATTTAATCAGACTGATACTAGTTAAATATTTCAGTTGATCAGATAGTGATTTCGGATAAAACACGTTATAGCAAGTATACCCATTAACAAACTGAGGATTTTGCATTCCTGTTTCGTTTACATTTCTGGATGTACCAACAAAAACGACATTATATCCTAAATCCCTAAAAATAGATGAATTCGCTAGAACTCTTTGAGCAGCAGCATTTCTATCGGGAAGCTCAAACCCTCCAATATAAATAATAGTTCCTTTATTCATATTATAAGTTCTCCTTATACCAATCGATAGCTAAGGCTAATCCCTTGCGGAAATCATAGTCAGGCTGATATCCTAGCATTTCTTTAGCTTTGTCTATATTAGCATTACTATCTCTAATATCGCCAGCCCTTTCAGGTCCTAATATAGGTTTAATATCCTTGTTAAGTACCCTACACAACTCGTTAAAAATATCAATAAGGTATTCTCTGCCGCCATATGCTATGTTATAAACATGACCAGCTGCTTCTTTCGGTGCTTGGCATGCTTTCAAGTTCGCCTCAATAACATTTTCAATATACGTAAAATCACGGCTATGTCGTCCATCCCCGTTAATTGTTGGTCTTTCATTATTTAGTAGTTGTTTTATAAATTTTGGAATAACTGCAGCATAAACACCATCGGGATCCTGTCTTTTTCCAAATACATTAAAGTATCTCAACCCATAGGTCTCAAGACCATATAACTTTGTATACAATTTTCCATATTCTTCATCAACTCTTTTAGTAAGTGCATACGGAGAGAGTAAATTTCCCTCTCTGCCCTCAATTTTGGGAAGATTTGGCTCATCACCGTATACAGATGAACTTGAAGCATACACAAATTTTTTAATACCTTTTTGCCTTGCAGCCTCCATCATATTAAGTGTCCCCCTAATATTTATATCTTCATATAATAGAGGCATCTCTATGCTTCTTGGTACACTCCCCCATGCTGCTTGGTTTAAAACATAAGTCGCACCTTCACATGTTTCCATACAGGTTTCAAGATTTCTTATATCGCCTTCAATTAGCTTAAAGTTTGGATGAGTTAGAAATGTTGAGATATTCTCACTTCTACCTGTTGAAAAGTTATCCAGACATCTTACCTTGTAGCCCATTCCTAAAATAGTCTCACATAAATTGGATCCTATAAACCCTGCTCCACCAGTAACTACAAAAATACTACTCTTATCAAACTTAACATTTTCATATCCCATATATTTATCCCTTCACAAATTCTCTTGCTGGATTACCTACTACCGTAGTATTGTCTGGTACGCTTTTTGTAACAACTGCTCCCATACCCACAATTGAATTTTCACCTATTGAACACTGATTTCTGACGATTCCGGAAGCAATATACCCGTTAATTCCTACACTTGACGAGCCATACAATTTTGAACCTGTGATTAAAATCACTTTTTCATTAATAATAACATTATGTGCTACAAAGCAAAGAGCGTCTATTTTAACACCATCCTTTATAAGTGTGTCGTCAATAGTTCCTCTGTCAACTATGCTATTAGGTCCGATAAGTACATCATTGCCAATTGTTACACCCCCAAAATGCTTTACCATTATTTTGTCATTGTTTTCATTTTCAGTCCATCCGAAGCCGTTATGCCCGATCACACAGCCAGAATGTATTTCACAATTGCTACCAATATTAACTTTATTTATTATTACTACGTTATTACCAATTATCGTATTTTCACCAATAACAATATCCCCATCAATTGTACAATTGGCCCCAATAATGACACTTCTTCCCAATTTAACATTAGGTGATATATAAGTATTAACTCCTATCGGAGGCTTAACCTGTTCACAAGTAAAAAAATGTTCAATTGTACTAAAAAAAGCAAGCTTAGATTTAGTTGAAAAAACAGCATTTGAAATATCAGCTTTCAACCCTTCTTGAACAAAGGCTAAGTCAATATTCCCTGTTATTAATTCAAATGATTTTTCATTCTTTATCCATGTAAAAGTACCCTGCCGATAATTCTTTAAAGATGAAAATCCCATAACCTCTTTACTTTTATCACCTTTGAAAATGTAATCTATTCCTTGTGTATCAAGATACTTTAGTATTTCTCCTATTTGTAGCTTCATAGTTTCCCCTCTAGCATATAAAAAATTTTCCACTCATTTTGTATGGTTTTAATAAACTCTTCACTCTTTTCATTGGCAATCCCTTTAAAGCAATCTAAGTGATTGGTTCCATACTCAGTCCAGGATAAAGGATGTGTTAAAATCTGAATTTTGGGATACTCTGAAAAATACTCCTCATTCGGCAATCCGTATTTCCACTGATGGTTAGAATCAGCGATATACTTCACTTTTGATTTATCTACTGTTGATGCATCCTCTGTGTATGTAAAGAAGTATGATCCGTAGCAGTTTATCATACCGTCAATACTAATATCGACTTTTAGATGCTCTGCTTCAGGTCTATGAAATGAAAACCTATCGATACCAATTCCTAAAAATTCAGACAAAACCTGAGCTTGAAATATTATATCTTCTTTAATTCGTGCAATATCAGATATGCCGTTTCTATGATAATGAAGGCCAATCTTATGCCCCATATTTAACATTTCTCGTAAATAATCAACATTTTTTTTTGATAAAGCATTATATGCATTATTAGTAATCTGCACCAAATATGACGATGTGAAATTACATTCCGACTCGATTTTGGCAAGATTATAGGCTCGATCTACAGAAAATTCAATATCATGCCTCATAACAATAAATTCATCTGCATTTAATGCCTCAGCATAATCCATATATCTTCCGGTCTCAACTATATTTTTTATGATCCCTCGATATGTAGTGTAATTGCAATCCTGCTTTTCAAACATTCTATAACCTCCAATAATTGTATCCGGCTTTTACATATTCTAATTTATCGAGTATTCCTTTAACATCTATTAAAATTTTACTATTTGGCTTCATCATCTTATCTATTTCATATCTAGTAATATTTAAAAACTCCTTATGACTTACAGTTATTATAAGTGCATCCAGGTCTTTCATTTCCTCCATATCTACAAGAGATATATTATATAAGCGCTTGGCCTCTTCTACATCTGCAACAGGATCATAAACAATGGGATAAATTTTGTACTCCCCTAATTCATTTATAATATCAAATACTTTTGTATTCCGCGTATCCTTACAATTTTCTTTAAATGTAAATCCCATTATTCCGACACGCGCTTTAGTAATAGTATCTTTAGTAGATATGATTTTTTTGACTGTCATTTCTGCTACATATTTTCCCATGCCGTCGTTTATACGTCTTCCCGCGAGAATTACCTGTGAATGATAACCAACCTGTTCAGCTTTATGTGTAAGGTAATATGGGTCAACCCCTATACAGTGTCCACCAACCAAACCAGGCTTAAAGTCCAAAAAGTTCCATTTCGTTCTAGCAGCATTTAGAACAGCCTTAGTATCTATATCAAGCTTATTTAGAATAATGGAAAGTTCATTAATGAAGGCAATATTAATATCTCTTTGACTATTCTCAATAATTTTAGCGGCTTCAGCTACCTTAATTGACTCGGCTCGGTAAATACCTGCCTTGACAACAATTTCGTAAATTTTGGCAATATTATGCAATGTTTCTTCATCCATACCGGAAACTATTTTGGTTATTGTCGCAAGAGTATGTACTTTATCGCTTGGGTTAATACGTTCAGGCGAGTATCCTATTTTAAAATCTATACCACATTTTAAGCCTGATTCTTTTTCTAATATAGGTAGGCACACTTCTTCAGTAACACCCGGATAAACCGTTGATTCATATACTACAATTGAACCTTTGGTCAAATTTCTCCCGACTATTCGGCTTGCTCCTATAATTGGTGATAAGTCAGGTGTTTTGTCCATATTAATAGGTGTTGGGACGGCTATTATATGAAACTTCGCTTCTCTTAATTTGGTCTCATCTGATGTAAAAACTACTTTGCAGTTTTTAATTAATTCATCTCCAACTTCATTAGTAACATCGATGCCGCTATTATACATATCAATTTTAGACTGGTTAATGTCAAAGCCTATAACATTTACTTCTTGTGAAAATGCTACTGCTATGGGAAGTCCCACATAACCCAATCCGACAAGGCTAATATTTTCTTCCCTATTAACTATTTTCTTATATAATTCCATTTTCGTTCTCCCTTGTATTCCTTTCAAAATACTTATTCAACTCGGCTATTTATTGGCTAATCAGAAGTAAGTGCCCGATCAATAGCGGCTAGATACGCATCTATAATTATGTCCCTATCAAAGCAAATCTCAACTTTTTTTCTAGCTTCAAGCCCCATTAGAGCCATTGTTGAATAATCTATATTAATAAAATCTTTAATCTTTTTTAACATATCCTGACTATCACAAACAGTAAACAAAAAACCATTTATTCCATGTTCAACAATTTCCTTGCACCCGGGAATATTGGGTGCTATGCATGGACGGCCCATGGAACAATGTTCTAAAAGAACATTTGACATCCCTTCGCTATGGCTTGCATGTATAACTGCATTGGAATCCCTTATAAATGATTTCATGTCAGATTGCTGCCCTAGGTAATTAATTATTTTAAGTTTATCATACTTGCGTATGATAGCTTCATATTGCAAATCATCAATTGCGCCTATAACATTAAATGTTACGTATGGATATTCCCGCTTAATTTCTTTTGAACAAAATAGAAACTCCTCAATCCCTTTTATCTTCATTATCCTTCCTACATAATTGAAGACAATGCACTCTCTCTTATCCGGGTACTCGCTGAATTCAAAATCATTAGTATTAACTCCCGAACCAGGAATAATCTCGTGATATGTATCATGTCTAAGCAGTGGCAATAGTCTGTTTTTTGTGTCAATGTTCTGGAAAAATATACAAGAACACTTTCTCATACTAATTTTATATAACAGAGTTGCAATTAATTTAACTATTCCTCTATTCTCAAACGCCGCTCCAAGCCCAGTAATATTCACGATATATGGTATGTTTTTAAGCGCGCTAATGAATCCTCCATAAACATTTGGCTTTATTGTATACGTCAATACTATATCTGGTTTTTCGTTATTAAATATTACCCAGTACCTAAACAGAAGTTTTATATCTTTAAAAGGATTTAGTCCTCTCCTATCAAGTTGGATATCTACAAACTTGCAGCCAAGTGCAGTCAGATCTTCAACTCTTGGCCCGTACGGTACACAAATTGTTACTTTGTACTGTTTCAAAAGCTTCATAATAAGTTCTCTTCTAAATGAGTATAACCCTATGTCATTATTTGCTAATATCAAAATATGTTTCAACTGTCTCCCCCTCTATATCCAAAGTAACTTTGATTCCAACTTTTCGGCCAAAATAACACAAATCTAGATATAGAATCTATTATACTTACTATATACGTCAATTATTTACAACGTTTCCTCCTATTCCTTTATAGCCTCATGAAACTTTATTGGTTTTGCAGGACATCCAACTGCTGTACATTCATCCGGAAGTTCTCTTACAACTACAGCACCTGCACCAACAATAGCTCCTTGTCCTATTTTGATACCTTGAATAATCTGGCTACCAGTTCCCATTTCAACAGAATCACCGATAAAAGTATTTCCTGAGATATTTACACTGGGATATAAAGTAACAAAATCTTTGATAATAGCATCATGACCAATTGTGCAGTTATTGTTAATTATAACATGGGAGCTAATATCGATATCAACTGTTAAAATAGTTCCCGGGAAAATAATGCAGCCATGTCCTATTTTAACTCTTTTTGATATTTCTACTTTTGGATCGATGATAGTTGCAAACTTAATATTCCCTAATTTGGTGATCACCTTTTTTCTAGTATTTGCCGATCCAATTGCACATATAGTGTGCAGTTCATCATTATTATTTTTTAACCATTCACTTGCCCCTATAACAGGGTATCCACTAATTATGTTCCCCAACAAATGTTCATTATCGTCAACAAAGCCTATTAGGTCCCAAGTAGGTTTTACTTCATTTATTCTTTCAATAAGCCATGCAACTTCTCTCCCCAAGCCGCCAGCTCCAACAATAACCAACTTTTTCATAAATGCTTGATACACCTCATTCTTTTCCAACAATAAAAACATAATTAGTAGTAGCACTTCCACCAATGTTCAACATTAGACCATTATTGGCACTTTTTAACTGATATCCTCCTGCTGTACCTGTAACCTGTTTATATAAATCCAAAAACATTCTTACTCCACTTGCCCCAACCGGATGTCCACAGCCAATAAGTCCACCGCTTGGATTAATTGGTTTTTCTCCATAGAAGGATGTAATTCCTCTCTCAATGGCTTCATATTCATGGCCAGGTGCTGTAATTCCAAACGCCGAGATTGCTGCATATTCACTAGATGTAAAACAATCATGTGTTTCAAAAAAATCCATATCTTCCACATTAAGACCAGCTCTTATATATGCATCAACAACGGCTTGTCTTGTCCATGGTAAAATATAGTCATTATCAAAACCATCTTCTATTTTTTTGTTGAACCTCATAGGTGCGACCCTATGCCCCCATCCTTTTACAATAGGATATTTCACATTATTAAAGCTTTCCTTGACAAACCTTTCTGAAGCAATTGCTATAAATGCTGCTCCATCTGTGACTTGCGAACAGTCTGATATGCTTAGTTTACCACCAATTAAACTATTCGTTAATGTACCTCTTGTTGATGCCTGAGCTTCATTCATAAACCATTTCTTTGTCTGAGCATTGGGATTTCTTTTAGCATTTGTATAATTCTTAACAGAAATCTTTGCCAGATTATCCAAGTATGTTTTTTCATCTAGATTATACTTGGTTATTGTCTCATCAGCTAATTTACCAAATAGCTTTGGAAATGGGAAGTCTATTCCATCCGCTTCATCTTCATAAAATGCAGCCCTACCTAAAAAATCTCCGCATGATTTTGAATCTACAGTCTTCATTAACTCCCACCCAATCACTAAAGCCAAGTCATAATCTTCTGCCCTAACTTTTGTAATTGCCGCGTCCAATGCTACTGATCCAGATGCACAAGCAGCTTCGTATCGCGCGGAAGGTACTCCATAAAATGCAGGATTTACCTCCGTTAATAGTGCCCCCAAATGCCCTTGATCAACATAATATTCAGCAATAAAGTTACCTACAAAACAAGCTACCTTTCCTTGTTTATTTAGCTCAATTATATCAGTATATGTTATTCCAATACTTTTAAGGCCATCATCAAGTATTTCTTTTAATAGAGCAATTACCCCTTTACCTTCTTTACTCCAGTTACGTGCAAAATCTGTTTGAGCTCCACCCAGTATATATATCTTTTTGCTCATCTCTTCCTCCCTACTTAGCTCTGAAGAATGGTCTGAAGTCATATTTCGACTTGGGTATACCCTTCAGAATTTCATTAACATTAACCTTTGAAAGAAACTCCTGTGATAGCTTTTTATGAGCTAACGATATAAATAAATCTGGTCCGCCGAATGCGTCTATAACAGAAATAGGCGGTACCCAGTTGTATCCTGCTGCCATAACATCATCAACTGAAAATATATCTTCACCAATAGATTTTGCAGTTACTATTCCATAGATAACATATTTAATCAGGAATTGTATACAAATAGTCGCTTCAATTGAAGTATTATTAACAAGCCGTTCAAAAGCTTTCGAATAATTGCCGACTTTTAATTCTTTAATCATCTGCTTAGCAAATGGGAATACATACTTTTCTCTGGGTCTGTAAACGCCTGTAGCTACGTCATATACATTTATAAGTTTCGATCCATCTAAGTTTTTAATAGTTTGATATAGGCCACAGTCAGTTTTTTTTCCAAGCTTGTTTTGTGAAATAAGTTCTAGCGCAAATTCTGGCATTAAGAAGGTATCGTGGGCGTAATCATTAGTATTGTTATAAATATTATCAACAATTGCTTTGTGAACATCAAGACCTACAAAATCCGATGTAACCAGAGGTGACATGCTTCGCCCTGTAAAAGGGCCCAAAATTGAATCAATATAATCGATTCCGCCGTTATCTTTATATAATTCAGCATACTGTAATGCTTCATTTATGAATTGAAACCCTATCCTGTTACCCATAAATGCCGGTTGATCTTTCACTTCTACAACGTTTCTGAATAATACAGATTTGAAATATGTTTTAACCTCTTTTATTAAACCCTTGTGTGTATATTCTGAAGGTATCACTTCACAAAGGGTCATGTTATAGGGAGGATTAAACATATGTATTCCCATAAACTTACATCTTTTTTCTTTATCAAAACACTTACTAAGTTCATTAATAGAAAGTCCTGATGTACCGGTGCCAATAATTGAGTTGGGTTGTATAAATCGATTTATCCTGTTGTATATAGCTTTTTTAACTTCGATATCCTCAGACACGCTCTCGAATACTAAATCTGATGAAGAAATACACTCTTCTAGATCATCATATGTTTTTGGGATTAAATTCAGCCCGATAGCATCGGACTTTACTGACATCGTTGCCTTAGTTTTCGCTTCTTTAGCAGCTTCAAGCTCACGACACACCATGTATACTTTGGCGTCACCAAAAGAAGCAAATATCCCCGAAACGTTACATCCCATAGTACCATTAGCCCCAATAACTGTTATAGTTTTTATGTTCATTGGTTTACCCTCATCTTTTCTAATGACTCCTTCATATTTGTTCCCTCAAATGCGTCCATCGTTGCAGATGATTGTGAATTTATTCCCTCATGCTTAAATACTTTATATATAGTTAATATAATTATCTTTAAGTCAGCCATAGCACTTATACTGTCTACATACTTTACGTCATAGTCAAACTTTTCTTCCCATGATATAGAGTTTCTTCCATTAACTTGTGCTAGGCCCGTTAATCCAGGTCTTACTTCATGACGTCGTCTCTGATGTTTATTATACAATGGAAGATACTGAACCAATAACGGTCTTGGACCAACAATTGACATATCTCCTTTAATAATATTGAATAATTCTGGTAACTCATCAAGTGAGGTACTCCTCAAGATTTTCCCAAACCTAGTCAAACGTTTATTATCAGGTAAAAGTTTTCCTTTTTCATCATTTTCGTCTGTCATAGTTCTAAATTTGTATAAAGTGAATATCCTTTCTTTAAAACCTGGACGTTCTTGAACAAAAATAACAGGAGTCCCTAACTTAAACTTAATTAGTAAAGCAATAATTCCCATGACTGGAGACAGTAAAATAGTCGCGCATAGTGATAAAATTAAATCCATTGCTCTTTTTATGTATCTACTGTAGATATTACCCTTCGTAAAATGAGGGTCAGGTAACTTAATATTCTTTTTATCCTCAATCTGCATATTTTCTTTGAAACATTCCTTTAATTATATTAATAATTATTTCTTGCTCTTCTTTCGTCATCTTCGTGTCACTTGGCAAGCATAGTCCCCTTGTAAAAATATCCTCTGATACGCTCATTATCTGCATATTTACGCTAAAGAAAGAATAATTACAGAAAATGGGCTGAAGGTGCATAGGTTTCCATATAGGTCTACTTTCAATATTATTATTTAATAGTTCATGATATACATCCATAGGTTTTACTTTACAATTATGATTAATCAAAATGCAAGAAAGCCAATAATTAGGTTCCCCCTTACTATATATTGGCAGCATTTCAATTTCTTCAATATTTTTAAAAGCTTCTTTATACTTTTCGAATATCCCTCTCTTTATATTAATTCTTTCTCCCAAAATTTTCATCTGTCCTCTGCCAATACCTGCGCAGATATTTGACATACGGTAATTATATCCCAGTTCACTATGCTGGTACCATGGAGCTGAATCTCTTGCCTGAGTAGCCCAAAACTTAACTTTTTTTATAATTTCATCATCATTACTAACCAACATCCCTCCTCCAGAGGTAGTTATGATCTTGTTTCCGTTAAATGAAAATATTCCTATATCACCGAAATTACCTGTCTGATTACCATTAAAAGTTGCGCCCAGACTTTCTGCTGCATCCTCAATTATAGGAGTATTATGTTTTTTTGTAATTTTCCTTATCTCATCAAAGTCCGCAGACTGTCCATATAAGTTCACGACAATCACCGCTTTAGGATTCGGGTATTTTTGGTAAGCTCTTTCTAGGGCCTTTGGCGACATATTCCATGTCTCATAATCGCTATCTATAAATACCGGAATTGCTCTCTCATAAAGTACAGGGTTTACACTACCTGAGAATGTCAAGCTCGAGCAAAAAACAACATCACCCTGCGACACTCCTAAAGCTTTAAGCGCTAAATGGACCGCTGCTGTCCCTGATGATAAAGCAGCAGCACCTTTTACACCAACATATTCCGCAATATCTCTCTCAAATCCATCTACATTTGGTCCAAGTGGAGCTATCCAATTTGTTTCGAAAGCTTGTTCTATATATTCCTTTTCAAATCCCTTCTCACTCATATGTGGACTGGAAAGAAAAATTCTCTTTTCCAATTTAATTCCCCCAAAAATAAAATTAAATATATTCAATTAAATTAATAACATTTTTATAACTGTTCTTTTCTTTCAAATATGTATAAATATTAACAATTACAACTGGATATATCTCATCATAATTACTAATATCTGATAGTATTGTAACTTTATCATTTGATCCAACCACACTCTTAACCAGCACACTTATCTCATCTTTTTCCAATAACAAGGATATTTTTCCATATTCAGCGATTAAACCTTCAATCAGAATCCATATTTTGTCTCGAATGCTTTCTAAATAATTGTAATTGCTTCTTATGAATTCCGTTGACTTCCGTTGCCTCTCCATATTACCTTCGTGAGTGAGCTTATATAGTATTCTTCTCATAGGCATCCGTTCTATTTGAATTAATCCCTGATTTGCCATTTTTCTCAGAAGTATATTAATGCTTCCCACAGAACATTGTACCATCTTCGAAAGCTCTCTTTGAGTAATCTGAGGATTTTTTTCTATTTCGGTAAGTAATATATATTCTTTATCCATATAAAGTCTCTCATTTGTTTAGTTAATGAACAAGTTTATTTTACTACTCACATATACTTTTGTCAAACAGACCTCACATGTTCAACATATTGGTTTTTGATATAATATTATACAAACTTGATATGCTATCTCTGTGTCAATATTTTTGAATATTTCACCCTAAACAGGCTAAAGTTATCGTGTAATATTTCACCCTAATAAAATTTATGTAATCCTCCTAGTTCTCACTTTACTAGGAGGATATGGCCTTAAAGAATATATTTTAGGCAGCTTTTGCATCCTTTAATTAAAATTCATGTATAAGTAGTTGTATTTCTCTAGACAGTTCAGCTCCATTCGGTATATTTATAGCATTTTCTAGATAATTTACATCAGACACTTTATATAATTTATTCTTGTACAGAGCCTTAATACCTGCGTCTTTGCTGATTAGCCTTGTAATCCTTGCTTTTGGAGGTATATCATTAGACTCAACACTGAATTTGCAGTTATTAATGCTGAAAACCCCTGAATTAACAGTAGTACGTTCGATTTTAACACATAGCATAGTATCTAAATCTAACTTGTTTGGTAATGGGATAAAAGCGGAAACCTCATCCTGCGGCATAAAAGCAAACTTTTTATTGTATTTCTTTATGTATGTAAAAATTCATTTGCTTGGTCAATATAAGTAATGCCATTTAGTCGAAATTCAGTAACAAGTCTACTTTGTAAGGTCTCCCATAGACGTTCAATTCTGCCTTTTTCTTGGGGGGATGACGCAGCAAACATTTCTATACCCAACTCATCCATAATTCTTCCAAACTGAGTAATTGATTTCTGCATTCCGTTTAATTGTTCTTCAATGGTCAATTTCTGAGCTTTGCCTAATGCAGGGAAAAAGACACTATATTTGTCTGGGTAGAGACTTAGGGGAATACCGAAATTTTAAAGGGTTTGCCTTGTTACTTCTAAATAGCCAAGTAAGCATTCATGTTCACACATATATAGCCCTGTAATAGTGCCGGTTGCATCATCAACGAAGCCGTGAAGAGATTGTTTTTTACCGGTACCAAACCAATCATGAGGTGTACCATCTGCCTAAAGCATCATACCGAAAGCACCCTTTCGTTTTATTCTGTGATATTTTTTAGTAGTTTTACGGTGCTTCTTAGGACTCTTTTATGTTTGCATGATTAAGTAGATGATAAAGAGCAGAATATGATATTTTAATTTTTTCATATTCCTCAATCAACTCTTGAAATTAATTGCTTTATACGGCGTTCAGACAAACCTAATGCAGTAGCTGCCTCTGAAACTGTAATTTTACCTTCCAAAGAACAATTGATAACATGTAGTCTTTTCAGTTCCAATTCAGTCATTGTGTATAACATTCCTTAAGATTATCATTATTTATACTAGGGTGAAATAATCATACGATAATCTTAAAGGTGAAATTATCATAAACTAAAGACACTTGATATGCTATCTCTGTTTACTACTGATTTTATCTATGCTAGAATGTTCATAGCAAGCAAATAGGAGGCCTAATATGCAAAAGAACAAAAAAAAAGAACCTAGAGATTTTATTAAGTTATTACCGATTGGACTGATTCTTGCTATTGTACCATTAATTGTATATATGAAAATAATAAATCCAGATGAGAACTTTCCAAGCTTTCTAAAAGTAGTAGTAAAAGGTGTTGACTTTTTTGCTTATTATAAAATGACTTGGTTTATAACACTTACTTGTATTTCAGTATTTTTTTTGATCATTTATGTTTTATCAAAAAAAATCAAACTAAACTTCCAAAAGCTATTTATTCCCTTAGTAATCTATTCTCTTTTTGTATTTCTATCAAGTTCCTTTTCTGAATATCATAATCTGGCATTCTTTGGTTTTCCAGAGCGATATGAGGGCTTTTTCACAATTCTATGTTATTTAACTGTGTGTTTTATTACTTCAATACTTGTAACTTCTGAATTTGATTTAAAGTATCTTTCATACTTTTTAGCTTTTTCAACACTGTTTATATCAATTATTGGTATTACACAATTTTTTGGTTTTGACTTTTTTCAGACCGAAGTCGGAAAAAAAATAATTCTTCCTGCCGCTAATCAAAATCTTAAAGAGTCTTTAACTTTTAACTTTCCTAAAAACTATATTTATTCCACATTGTATAACCCTAATTATGTTGGTGGTTTTTTTGCAATTATATTATCAATATGCTTAGTTATATATCTATCCGCCCATAAAGTACATAACAAAATCATATCAGGTATATTTTGTTTATTATCATTTACGAATCTTCTTGGCAGTGAGTCATCAACAGGCTTGATAAGTATATTGGGTTCAAGTGTTGTTATCTTTTTACTTTTACGTAAGAGCCTTAAAAGAAACATAATACCGATTATTTCTATTCTGCTTTGCTTTATTGCTACTACTATTTTTATGAATCATATGTCAAACGGAATAATATTTAGCACTCTCAAGATATCCCGCAATTCTACTTACTCAAGTATTAAAGATAAGTTTATTTCTGTAATCAAACCTCAAAATAACACTGCTAATAATATCAATAGTCCAAATTATCTGATGTTAATGAATATCGGTGCACCTAAAACTAAAACCGATAACTTAGTGGCTGTAAACAGTCCAACAAAAAGCACATCAATAAATAGATATATTACTGGTTTAAATATTGAGATAAACCGTTTATTTGTTTATACGTCAGATACAGATGCACTTGTTGTTAATTTAGATTCCGATACCTCACAGTTGACATTTACAGATATTTACGATCAGGAAGTTAAATCAGTATCTACTAATGATATTATTTCCTTCAATGATAATAGATTTTTAACCATAAAACTTACTATCAATGAGTCTATTATCCGAATTGAGTCTCCCAACACAACATTTTCTGTTATTATTACTGATGAAGGTTATAAGCTTTTATCACCATCCGGAGGTTTAGCTAATAATGTTACAGCGGAAAGCTTTGGCTTCCAAGGAAAAGAAAAATGGGCATCAGGGAGAGGATATATTTGGTCACGCTCGATACCTATGATTAAGAATACCCTAATCATAGGTCACGGACCTGATACTTATGCTATTTTCTTTCCACATGACGATTATTATGCGAAATTGAAATATATAAGGAGTATATATGCATTTGTCGATAAACCGCATAATCACTATCTACAAATGGCAATTAACACAGGTGTTATATCCCTTATTGCTTTTTTGGTTTTTGTCGGTTGGTACTATATATCCTCTTTAAAACTTTATTTTAAAGGACTTTTAAATGTATATTCAACTGCGGGAGTAGCGTGCTTAACTGCGGTTACCTCCTTCCTTATTTCATCTTTGGCCAATGACAGTACAATTTCAGTAAGTAGTATATTCTGGATTACCTTAGGAGTTGGTATAGCTTGTAATAGACTTTATTCCAAATCAATTGTCAAAAATACTTCTTGTAAAGAGTCTGGAAATAAAAATATATAATTGGATATCTAATTTATTTAGAGTAAACGATTTACTTTAGTGTGCCTTGCAAATTAAACAGGATCGGTTCCAACCGATCCTGTTTGTTATCTTTTACTTCTATCTGAGAAATCTTAGACTGATACGTGAAATCGCCTTGGGTACATTTGAAAAAAACTCGGTGCCTTCCTGATGTGAATTTTGTAAGCGCTCAACGATAGAGTGCCTTACCTGTTGTAATCCATCCATGAGATAGTAACTCAAATGTTGAATTAAAGTTTTTCAAGTTTTTAACTTAAAAAACTAGTTGTGAAACAGGGATGAAGTTACTTATGTTAAAACCAAATTTCGTCAGAAACAATTGGAAAAATAATTATTAACTGTAAAAGCAGCGGACATAAAGTAGATGTTTGGTGTTAAGAAAACCGCGTTAGCCGTCATGCATACTACTACTGGCTCCGCAAGATACGCAAAAATGCGTGTGAGTCAGTCCTACCTGCTATTCAAAAACAGAATTCTTCTGTTACTTTCGCCAAATTGAAGTATAGACTCCCCAGCCTGATGTGATATCTCCCGTTATTATTCATTTTTCTTCTGCCACGCTTGAAGTTCGGGAGGGTACCAGTCAGCTGACAATTGAAACTGTGCTCTCCGCACTGAAAAACATATGCTAGGAGATATAACAGCCGCTAGAGATATCTACATTTCTTGTGGCTATTACTGATATGCGCAAATCTATTGATGGTCTGGCTGCCATATAGAGATGATCTACATGCTTGCACTTAGGATATTCATAAGCCATCCTGATATAGCGTACAATCTGGAGCTTGGCAGGAATGTATTTCAGTTCCTCTCTGACAGTTTCCTTACCAATGGGCATTAAGGCTTTATCGCACGGAACTGTTCTTGTACTGTTCAAAGGGAATTACTCAAACGGGACATTGTCCATTGAATGAGACGCCAGTACAGGTACTTAAGTAAAAAGGGAAGAAGCCACAAACGAAATCATACATGTGGCTCTACAGATTTGAAAATGATGGCAAGGCACTCTATTGTAGTGCGCTTACTATTCTTTGCTCCTGACTGAATAGGCATTTTGATTAATAGTAAATGAAATTACTAAAAAACGGTTCCGACGTATTTGCCGGAACCGTTTTCCTCTTCAATAGCAAGTGTACATTCTTTTAGTTATTTTGCTACCGTAACTTTTAAGGTATTTTTCTGTAGATCAGAATATATTGCTCCTCCGATATCTTTTATTTGCTTATAGCTAAATGTACAGTCTTCTGGCAGATAGTCGAATTTTAATACAATTACTTTACTGTCAATGTATGTTATGGCATATGGTACTTTTTTAATTTGAACACCGTTTTCATAAAATTGGACACTATAATTTCCCGGATCTATATTGGGCTTGTCCATTGATAATTCACCGCTAAAAACAACTTTTATAGTATCCTTTGAGATTTTAACAGCCTTTTCTATAGACATTATGGCGTCAGATATATTATATGTATCAAACGTATAGTCTGTTTGCGATAAAGTGTAGCCTGTAATATCGGTAACTTTAGATGTAAACCTTAAAGTATACGTAACATCTGGCAGTAATTTCTTGTCATCTGGGAAGAATAATCTAACATCGCATAGGTTCTCTGCAGACACAACGGCTTTGATTGGATTCAATTTTGTCGCAGGATTTTTGGGGTCCATAATGGTAAAGTTAGATAAATCACCTATGGATTTTTCACTTACCGGTTTGCTGAAAGATACATAGACGGATGAGGTATCAACAGGAACAATACTATATACCTGGAACCCAACGCCTCCTGACACCTCACCGGTAAAGGAATAGCTCTTTGTATTTATTGTATATTGTTGAGTCACATCACTCATAAAATTAACCATGAGGTTGTAGTTTTTTGAAGCCTCCAATGAACCGTTTACCGTTAAAATAACACTATTTCCTGGATTTGAAACCATACTTGCCGCCTTAACTTCAATAGGTTTATTATGCTGATCTGTCACACTATACATATAAATCTGTTCTGCAATCTTGGGATCCACATTCATTGTGAAATCAACTTTTAATGTATTTCTTGTTAAACCAGTAACCTGCTCTATATCAAAACCAGTACTTATACTTTGCTGCTTAATATCTTTTGCAATAAATGTATCCAGTTCCGATTGCTCAACAAAATTTACACCGTATGCACTTATTGCTTCTGGATAAACTTTTATTGAATACTCTTGATCTGCAATAAAGCTCTTTCCTCTTAAGCTGATTGCTATCCCTTTATTATTTGGTAACAGTTTAATTACTGTATCCGATGGACTAGCTGATGCAAACAATGTGTCATTTTGATATATTTCATAATATGATGAATTAACTGCATTATCGTTTACTGGGTGAGTAAAATATACATTAACTTCATTTGAATTCTTTTGTTCCAATTTACTTATTTTGAACAAGTCCGATACTACCTCAACTACCGAAAATCCATTAAAATAACCCGAAAGCTTTGAAACTGTATTTCCTTCGTAATCTGTAAGCTTTGCTATTTCAACAGTATACTTCCTGGCAGACACCTGCTTTGATGTTCTGAGGATTACCTCGGTACCGGTTTGACTAATGCTACTTACGCTTAACAGATAACCGAATGAATCGTTAATTTGAATGTCCTCAAGATTAATCGTTCCGATTTTTTCATTGAATATTATCTTAATCCTTTGCTCATTCAAAGGTTTAATTTCAACTATTTTAGATATGACCTCATCCTTTAAAACCTTAGAAGAAATAGCAGTTTCATATGAGAAAACATCTTCTTTAACCATTTTCTGAATCAAGGTCATATTTTCAGCCTTCGGTTTAAGCCCCAAGGCTGTGTACATTATTTTAACTACATTACCTCTTTTATATTCCTTATTGTCTTCAGTCTTTACTTGATAAATAGAGTCGCTTACCAGTCCTATCTCATATGCCTTCTGGTAGACAGTGGCCCAAGAAAAGTCATCAGGAGTCCTATAACCTAGCGCCTGAATAACCATAGCAAGAAACTGTTTTTCAGTAACGGGGTTGCTAGGATTGAAAGTATCATTTACTGTCACAATCCCGGCTTGCTGACAATAACCTACACTGGCAGCGAACCAGTCAGTCTTTTTCACATCCTTAAATATTGTAGATGAATATGTATCTTTATTATCTTTAACATATTTATTTTTACCAATCAGATTTACTATGAACTGGGCAGCTTCACTCCTCTTAAGTTTGGATTGCAACATAAAATCACCATTTGCATTCCCTGTTATCATTCCAAGTTTACTAAGCCTGAATGCTGCTTCACTTTCTGTGATTTTCTCTTCCGTAAGTGACTCAGCCTTTACGTCTGGTACAACAAAAAGTGATATAAGACAACAACATATGATTACAAGCGCCAGTATTTTTCTTTTGTACATAAACTCTTTATCCTCCCATGTAATATAATCCTAGATATATTAATATTACCATATATATTAGTGCCTGTCTAATGCTTACTTGTTCATCAAAGGGTGAAAACGGCTTTAATTCACCATTTTAAGGACTAGCCATATACAATTTATTTACCTTTTTTTCAATCCATTCCATAATAGTATATCTTATTCACCATTCATAACTCCAGTAGAAGATATCAGTATGCTTTACAAATGTATAAGGGCCAATCACAAACCAACGTGGTTGGCCCTTCGAAAAAATTATTCAGTTTACTATTCTACCCCAACTATTGACATAGAAACGAAGAACCCCCCCGACAGTACTACGTACCGCCAGGTGGGTTCTTGAGTAACTAAGTGTTTTAACACTCAGCACTTTTTAGTTAAGTTTACTTTAGAGAATTACTCTAAAGTGAATATTTCAGCAGATACTACGAATGTAGGATCTTCAGCTCTGTACACTACAACATAGTACACTGTGTCTACTGCTATATTTTGACCAACAAATGTAAATGTATTTTTTCCAGCATCATTTGCGGTTTTAGCAGTAGCGCTTACAACTGCACCACCAGCTACTTCGATGAGCTGTGCTCTGTAGTTAGCTGCATCATCAACAGTTAAAATGATATCACCATTAGTAGCTATGCTCATGTCAATAATGCCTGATCCATCAACGTATCCATCGAATGCAAATGTATCAGATCCACCACCTGCATAAGATACTGTAGCTTCATAATCTCTTCCTTCAATGAATGGCAGGATAACAGTAACTGTAGCCTTATCTTCATCTCCATTTAGGGATATTGCAGAAACAGTTACATTAAAGTTTGAATCTACATCCTTGATTGTAATGGCACCTAGTCCAGTATCTATCTTCTTAGTTGTTGCTATATAAATTTGTGTAGCATTCTTAATGCTAACACCCTTTACATAGTCATATACTTTTACATTAGAACCTGCAAAGTCCCATCTAACATCTTTAATGTATTCCCTGTTACCTGCAAGATCCTTAGCTGATGCAGTAGGATACAAGTAATAGTTTCTTTCTACAGATAATACTGTATTTGATTTAAATGTAACAACAGCACCATCTTTACCTGTAACAGTTCCTAAAATCTGAGTATCAGCCTTCTCATTACCATCTTGAATCATGAATACTTTGTAGTTACCTGATACATCGATATCTTCGTCATAGGTAATTTCAATAGTATATTCAGAAACTGCTTTTACATCAACTATTGTAGGACCATCAGTATCAACTAAGTATGTCT
>JAEYNI010000069.1 GCA_023412635.1 Bacillota bacterium | reverse complement strand
AAATAATACAAAATAAATTATTTAGTAAAAGGAGCATGTGTATGGCTAAAATTATTATGAAGACTCCTCTGGTTGAAATGGATGGAGACGAAATGACCAGAGTTATCTGGCAAATGATAAAGGATATCTTATTACTGCCTTATATTGATCTCAAGACAGAGTATTATGACTTGGGTCTGGAGTACAGAGAAAAGACAGGTGACCAGGTTACCATCGATTCTGCAATTGCTACAAAGAAATATGGAGTTGCAGTAAAATGTGCTACTATTACACCAAATGCAGAAAGAGTTAAGGAATATAACCTTACTGAAATGTGGAAGAGCCCGAATGGAACTATAAGAGCAATTCTTGACGGAACTGTTTTCCGCGCACCTATACTTCTGAACAGTATCAAGCCCTTTGTTAAGACCTGGGTTAAGCCAATAACCATTGCAAGACATGCATACGGCGATGTTTACAGAGATGTCGAATACCGTGTACCCGGAGCAGGAAAAGCCGAGCTGGTATTTACAAATGAAAAGGGTGAAGTAACCAGACAAACTATACACGACTTTGATGGAGCAGGAGTCATACTTGGAATGCACAATATAGACAAGTCCATCGAAAGCTTCGCAAGGTCCTGCTTTAACTATGCATTGGATCAGAAACAGGACATCTGGTTTGCAACTAAGGATACAATTTCAAAGAAATATGACCATACCTTCAAGGATATCTTCCAGGAAATATATGAGAAGGAATATGACGACAAGTTTAAGGCAGCAGGTATTGAATATTTCTACACTCTTATTGATGATGCGGTTGCCCGCGTTGTACGCTCCGAGGGTGGATTTATCTGGGCCTGCAAGAATTATGATGGGGACGTTATGTCTGATATGGTTGCAACCGCATTCGGAAGTCTTGCAATGATGACTTCAATATTGGTTTCACCTGAAGGTTACTTTGAATATGAGGCAGCTCACGGAACTGTACAGCGCCATTACTACCAACACCTGAAGGGACAGGAAACCTCCACAAACTCCATGGCAACATTGTTCGCCTGGACTGGTGCATTGCGTAAAAGAGGTGAACTGGATGGTATACAAGAACTGATTGAGTTTGCTGATAAGATGGATAAGGCTTCCTTACAGACAATCGAAAATGGAGTAATGACTAAGGACCTTGCGTTGCTTTCAGAGCTAAAGGAAATAAAGACGGTTAATACAGAGGATTTCCTCAAGGAAGTAAAAAAGACCTTTGATGCAATGTAATGTTACTTATTACGTTATAACCATTTTATAAAATCATATGCTTTTGTTGTTGGAATATAAAATATTTTAAAAAATCATAAACACTAGTAAGATCGTAACTGATTTTACCGGTGTTTATTTTTACAAGCAATTATTAGTTACTGTACTTTTTATTTGCTTATTGGTGTTTTATTTATAGATAGATATGTGATAAAATGATTTTTATAATTTGTCATCTTGCAATTATTTAAATTTATAAAAATAATAAATGTTAATCAGGAGGAGTTTATGAGTAATATTTCTAAACCCGATGGCTATAAATCCAGCCTTGATATTAGAAAAACGGAAGTAGCCATCAAGCAGATTAAAGATTTCTTTGAAAGTGAACTTGCAAAGGAATTGAATCTTACCAGAGTTTCCGCACCATTATTTGTAAAGCCTGAAACAGGGTTGAATGATAATTTGAATGGGGTCGAGAGACCAGTTTCCTTTGATGTTAAAGGTATTGGTGGAGGCACCGTTGAAGTTGTGCACTCACTTGCAAAATGGAAGAGAATGGCCCTGAAACGCTATGGTTTTTCTTCGGGCGAAGGTTTGTACACAGATATGAATGCCATTAGAAGAGATGAAGATCTAGATAACATTCACTCAGTCTACGTAGATCAGTGGGACTGGGAGAGGATTATTGATAAAAGCCAACGCACCGAAGATACTTTAAAGAGTATTGTAAAGCAAATTTTTTCTGTGTTCAAAAGAACTGAAGATTATATTACTGGGTTATACCCTTCCTTGGAACGCTTTTTACCCGAAGATATTTTCTTTGTGACAACTCAGGAACTTGAGGATATGTATCCCCAATTGACTTCAAAAGAGAGAGAGAGAATGCTTGCAAAGGAAAAGAAGGCAATATTCATTATGAAAATCGGTGATACCCTTAAATCAGGTATGAAGCATGACGGAAGAGCTCCTGACTATGACGATTGGGCATTAAATGGAGATATCGTTTTTTATTATCCCGTACTTGATATTGCCTATGAAGTATCCTCAATGGGAATAAGAGTTGACGAGGACTCACTTATGGTTCAATTAAAGAAGGCAGGCTGTGAGGACAGAAAGAATTTTCCTTTCCACTCCCTGCTTATTAACAGGGAGCTTCCTTACACCATTGGAGGAGGAATCGGACAGTCTAGAATCTGCATGTTTTTCCTTGGAAAAGCACATATAGGTGAGGTTCAGTCTTCTGTCTGGGGAGAAGAAATGATTAAAGAGTGCTCCGAAAGCGGTATGGAGCTTCTCTAATCATAATTTGCTGAGAATAAGAAATGATAACTAAAATCATATTAATATTGTTAAAAATAAGCAATTAAAATCATATTATTCTTAATTAAATCACAGCAAATACTTTAACTTTATTAGTTTTTGGAATAATATTAAATATGGATGGAAACAATTACTTTTTATGACGCTGTATAAAGCGGAATGGAGATTAGAATGAGTTATTCAGAAATAAAAAAACTTTTCAGATCACCACAGGATTATATCGGAAAAATAATAACCGTACCCGGATGGGTGAAAACTGTTCGTGATTCTAAAACCTTTGGATTTATTGAATTAAATGATGGTACATTTTTTAGAAATCTTCAGATTGTATTTGAAGAAGGCAAGCTGGAAAACTTCAAGGAGGTTGCAAAACTGACCGTCGGTTCGGCTATAGAGGTTGAAGGTGAACTAGTGGAAACACCCAATGCAAAGCAACCTTTTGAGCTGAAAGCAACCCGTATTGCTGTTGAGAATTACTGCCCTACAGACTATCAGCTGCAAAAAAAGAGACATTCCTTTGAATTTTTAAGAACCATAGCCCATTTAAGACCTAGAACAAATACATTTTCAGCCGTTTTCAGAGTGAGATCACTGGCCGCTTTTGCAATCCACAAATTCTTTCAGGAGAGAGACTTTGTTTATGTGCATACCCCATTGATTACAGGAAGTGATGCTGAAGGTGCGGGACAGATGTTCAGGGTTAGCACACTGGATGCTTGCAATCCACCGAAAAAGCAGGATGGAAGCATTGATTACTCACAGGATTTCTTTGAGAAGGAAACCAGTCTGACAGTAAGCGGACAGCTTACCGGAGAAGCATATGCGCTGGCCTTCAAGAATATCTACACCTTCGGTCCTACTTTCAGAGCAGAAAATTCCAATACAGCCCGCCACGCGGCAGAGTTTTGGATGATTGAGCCTGAAATTGCCTTTTCAGATCTAAAGGATGATATGATGCTGGCTGAGGATATGCTGAAGTATATAATTAGCTACGTTATGGAGAATGCCCCGGAAGAGATGGAGTTTTTCAATAGCTTTATTGATAAGACTCTGTTGGAGCGCTTGAATAACGTCGTAAACTCTGATTTTGCCCACATAACCTATACCGAAGCTATAGAATTGCTTCAAAAGAACAAGGATAATTTCGAATATCCGGTTGAATGGGGAAGTGACCTGCAAACAGAGCATGAAAGGTATATTACTGAACAGATATTCAAGAAACCTGTGTTTGTTACCGATTATCCAAAAGAAATCAAGGCTTTCTACATGAGAATAAATGAAGATGACAAAACCGTGGCTGCAATGGATTTACTTGTACCCGGTGTTGGTGAAATCATTGGGGGCAGCCAAAGAGAAGAGCGCTTGGAAGTGCTTGAAAAGAAAATGGATGATATGGGACTCAAAAAAGAAGACTACTGGTGGTATCTCGAACTGAGAAAGTTTGGCGGAACAAAGCATGCGGGCTTCGGACTGGGCTTTGAACGAGCTATCATGTACCTTACAGGTATTACCAACATTAGAGATGTGATACCATTCCCGAGAACGACAGGAAATTGTGATTTCTAAGAGTACCAGTGCCAAGCTAGTGTCCTTTCCTTGGCGTATAGGAATTTATATATAGCAAATTTCTTGGTTTAAAATAGAGCCGTTAACTATAGGTTGTAATGATTCCCGTATAGTTACGGCTATATTTTTTGTTTGGTTATTTACTAACTGATGGATTAGTATTTTGGGGTAAAGGCTAAAAATCTCTTAAGTAGGTAGTTCCATCCATCGGGATATATACCTCCAGTGAGGAAGGCTGTTGTCCAAACATTCCTACAGTATAGAAAGTTAAATTTCTTCTGGGCAGAAGTCGAACATTGGGCAGGTTTACAACGACCGTTTGGGTACCTGTAGGAGTAACAACAAGGTTATATCTGCCCGGAAGTATTGCCCTGTAATCACTGACCTCTGTGTAGCTTATATCGGAAAAAAGCTCCAAGCCTCCCCGTAAAGACAGACTTAAGCCCGGTGCATTAGGGGACAGGTTAACAAAGCGTACATTCGTCCTACCGGGATTAACCGGTTCATATACGTCTTCCACGGGTAGAATGCCTATCCTTGGCAGGATTCCTATAACTGCCAGTGTGAAGACCTTCTCTTCTCTAACAGGCAGATTTACTCTTAAAACCGGTGAAGTCTGCAACCCAACCGGAAAGGCTTCAATTGTATATGTTCCTGCATCAACCGAAATGTAGTCTGTGAATTGACCGAAGGATATTCGTCTTGCTATAATCCTACCGTTTGCATAAATATCGACTTCCGGAGCACCCGGTGCAGCGTGAAAAACTCTTATATATGATTTGCCGGGTATCTGCCTATCCTCAAAATCTTCGGTATAATAAAAACTCTCATTTGTCATAAATTCACCACCATACCTGAAATAAGAAATTGTTATTCTATTTCAATATATGCCATGAGGTGAAAAAGAGTTAACATAAATAATTTACGACAATAATCTAACTTGACAAAAATCTACGGGCATTAGTAGAATAAAAATAGTGGTGAATAAGGCACAAACTGGTAATAGGGAAAATAATTCTCGGGCAATTAGCCCTTTCTTACGATTTTATGTAACAGATGCACTCAAAATAGGACATCATTTTTCCATTTTGAAATTTTGTTAACGGAGGATAATCATGTACAAGGTATTAATAATTGATGATGATAAATTGGCAAGAAGAGGGATTATATCAATGTTACCATGGGATAAGTATGGTATGACTGTTGTGGGTGAGGCTCAAAATGGTGCACAGGCAATTGATTTTCTTGAGAGCTTGCAGGCTGATATTGCGTTTGTCGACTTGGATATGCCTGTGATGGATGGTATTTCGTTTATGGAAAAATGCAATATATTATTTCCTGAGCTGCTTTTTGTAGTTTTAACATTTCATGAAGACTTTCATTATGTACAGTCAGCATTAAGAATGGGTGCAATAGACTATATCTCAAAAATGCAGATGGAAACAATAGACTGCGATAAGTTACTTAGCCGTATCAGCAGTAAAATTAATAATATTGAAGCAAGGTACGGTAAAGCTCAAAAAATTCAGGACGGATTATCAGCTTGCATAATGCCGATAGATTGGGATAAAGGATGGAACCAACTCGTCGGGAAATGGAAGGAAATGTATTGGGTGTATGACGATTCGCTGTTTGAACAATTATGTGACCATACAACAGAAATAAAGGTTTCTGTCAGAAAAGTCGAACACTCTTTACTGCCTCTGGTCCGTAACGTAGAAGAATGTATGGGAATGCCTGAAAAAGAAATTGTCGAATATCACAAACCCGAGGATTTTTTTCTTTGGCTTAAGAATTTCCGAGATGAATTATATCGTAAGGCAGCCACAGAATTAAGACTTGATAATATGCAGGTATGCATTCTAAAGTCGGTAATTTATGTAAAGCAGGATCTTGGAGGATCTCTCAATGCGGAGGATGTTGCTCGACAAGTAAATCTCAGCCGCAGCTATTTTTCAGTTAATTTCAAAAAACATACAGGACTAGCATTTAAAGAATTTGTACGTATGGAGAGGATACGGGCTGCAAAGGAACTTCTAGCTGTAGGAGATTCTCTTGTGGCTGATATATCTCAAGCAGTGGGTTATGAAGATGTAAACTACTTCATTCGTGTTTTTTGTGAGCTATCCGGAATGACTCCCGGAGAATATAGAAAACAAATGGAACATGACAAATGTTAGATAAAAATCAAACAACATTCTTGATTAGGTGAATTAATATAGTTTCTATCTAAAAGTAATAAGAAAAAGTTACTTAAATTCCGCAACACCCCTCTATACATCAAGAACGTCGCTTCATGTTACACTCAAGTAGTAAACAACGAGCAGATACGGTTACGAAGTGTCTGATAATTGGGAGGGCACTACTGAGATGTATAATAAAAAATTCTTGAAACATTATTATCTGATGATGGCTCCTGGCTATATCTGGTTAATCTTATTCAGTATTGTGCCTATGTTCGGGATTGTAATTGCATTCCAGGATTTCAACCCGGGTTTGGGTATGCTTAAGTCGGAATGGATAGGTCTGGAGAATTTCCGGTACATGTTCACCATGCCGGATATTAAACAGGTATTTTTGAATACTGTAATTATTGCAGTAGGAAAAATGATTGGAAATCTTTTAGTACCTTTGATTTTTGCGCTGCTCTTAAA
>JAEYNI010000062.1 GCA_023412635.1 Bacillota bacterium | reverse complement strand
GATTTTTCAGACCTACTGGGAGTTAGGTGATTGTTGCCGACTTACTACAGATACTTTCAGGGATAACAAAATCAATCTCGATTATTCCAATATTTCAGTTTACTTAAAGGATAAGGAAGATATAACTGCCTTTATTAAGGAAATGACTGAAAAATTAGCTGGCAGCGGCAATGTCACAGCCAGAACTGAAGCCTTCAGCAATATTATGAATATGATAGTCAACCCACAAAAAGGTGCCATTCCTCCTGTAACCGGTCTTGTGTTGATAATAGGAGCAATAAATATTTTCTGTATTGTTATGCTCAAAAATGCAACCAACCAGAAAACCAATGGGATATATAAGTGTATCGGATATACCACAGGGCATTTGCTTTTGTCCAACATATATTACGTGGGAATTATAGCTGTAGCCTCAATGGCAGTAGCCATACCAATGGTAATTCAAACATTTCCGTTAATTTTCAAGACAAGCTTGTCAATGTTCGGTTTCCTTGAATACCCTGTGGTCTATAATATGTGGCATATCGTGATAGCCAATATAGGTATAGCTGTTATATTTATCTTGAGTACTATTATTTCCTCAAGATCCTTAAAAAATGTAAATGTCAGGGATTTAGTGCAGGAATAAGAACGAGTTTATGAGTTCATCAATATTTTATAGTCGCCATGTCGGCTTAAAGCTATAATATGTCAAAGCCACCAACGTGTCAAAGCCACCAACGTGTCAAAGCCACTAATGTTGGCTTGGGGAGGTCAGTATGAAAAATATAATTATAAAAACAGAGTTGTTATGTAAAAGCTTTATAAGTGACGGAGAAATAAATAATGTAATAAAGAATATGGATTTGGAGATATTTGAAGGGGATTTCACAGTAATAATGGGAAGCTCCGGTTCAGGAAAATCCACGCTGCTATACGCTTTAAGCGGTATGGATACTGTGACCACGGGCAGGGTCTTTTTTGACGGGGAGGATATAACAAAGCTGAAGGAAAACCAGCTTTCTAAACTCCGAAAAAATAAGCTGGGCTTTGTATTTCAGGGAATTAACCTGATACCTAATCTAAATGTCTATGAAAATATACTGAGTCCCACATATAAGACCAGAGTTGAGCGTAAGGAAATTGAGACTAAGATTGGGGCTTTAATGGAGAAAATGGAACTAACCTCTCATAAAAAGAAATTCCCAAATCAGATGTCAGGTGGACAGAAGCAAAAAGTAGCTATTTGCAGAGCATTAATAAACCAACCCAAGGTTCTGTTTGCAGATGAACCTACGGGGGCTTTGAATTCCTCACAGGGGCAAACAGTGTTGGATATATTCACAAGAATTAATAGAGACAGACAGTCCGTTGTTATGGTAACACATGACCTAAAAGCAGCATTACGTGGGAATCGTATAATTTATTTGAAAGACGGTCGAATAGATGGTGACCTGAGACTTGAAGAATACAATGAAGAAACAGCCGGTGAAAGAGAAGAAACTGTATATAAGTTTTTAAGGGAAAAAGGCTGGTAGAACTTGCTAAACAACTGATTATAATATATGATTTTATTGTTGAATAATGTCTCAAACCTTTGTAAAGGAGCAGAATATGGGACAAAAAGTTCTGATAGTTGAAGATGAAAAAGAGTTGGCAGACATATTGGGAGCTTACCTTGAAGTTGAAGGGTTTAGTCCCATTGTAGCTAAGGATGGAATAGAGGGTCTTAAGGCATTTTATGAAAATAAACCGGATCTAATGTTGCTGGACATAATGCTGCCGGGTTGTGATGGGATTCAGATCTGCAAAGAAGTCCGAGAAAAATCCGATATCCCTGTGATTATGATCTCTGCAAAAAGCGGAGAAATGGACAAGGTAATAGCCTTGGGAATAGGTGCTGATGATTATGTAACAAAGCCCTTCAGCCCTTTGGAGCTAGTGGCAAGAGTAAAGGCACAGCTCAGGAGATACGAAAAGTCCAGTGACAGCGGTAATTCAAACAAGGAAGAGATAAGAGCAGGTAAACTTATACTGAACAAATCCTCTTACCAGGTAAGGGTTGATAATGTTGAGCTTGCACTAACGACCAAGGAATTTGAAATATTATTTTTCTTCGCAAAAAATCCAAATCAGGTATTCTCAAAGGAACAGATATATCAAGGTGTATGGGGGTATAACGGTATTTGTGATGATAACAGCGTTACTGTATATGTCAATAGAATTAGGGAGAAACTTAACAAGTTCGGCTTGGATTACATAAAGACAGTATGGGGAGCAGGTTACAAGTTTTCAGTTCAAATGATTTGAAGATATATTGGGAGTTTAGAGAAAATAGAGATTCATAGATAAGAGAGTCTGAAGATAACGGAAGTCTAAACGGGATTTACAGTAAAATTAAGGAGGGCTGCTGATGCACAGCATGTATAAAAAGAATATACTAACGGCTGCTGTCATAGTAGTCGTTCTTTTTGTTTCTTGTTTTTTGAGTCTACATTCCTTCCTGAACGTAGACAATGGAGTGTATGACAACGATATAAGGCTGCTTGTGACTAATCAAAAGTATGAAATTGAGAAAGGTATCTACGAAAAGGGAAGATATCCTTATATGGTTTTTGGTTTAAATGGTAAAGTGGATTATAGTGAAGCTCCATTTACAGAAAAGGCCGGAGAAATTGTAAATGTTCAGGAAATGCTCCAGACAGACAAAAGCTTCAGGTCGCAAATAGAAGGAAGCATTAAGGAAAGCTTTGTAATACAGAAAAATGGAAATATTACAGGCTTTATTGTATTTCTTATACCTGAAAACGAAATAATAGGGGATACTGCTTATGTTAGAACAGCTAAAGTATTTACACCTGTGATATTGGGAGTTTTGATAAGTGTACTTATCATTTACGGCAGAACTATTTATTTTAACCGACGAATCCTAAAGCCAATAAAAGAAATATCTGATTCTGCAAAAGGAATAATTGCCGGCAATTATGACCTTGAGGTTATAAGGACCTATGGCAAAACGGCAGCAGAGAATGAAGTGGGAGATTTAACCTACTCCTTTGAACTAATGAGAGATGAATTAAAGCAAAAGCAAATCAGGGAAGAGGCCTTGAAAAAATCGCAGCAGGAGTTGATTTCCTGCATATCCCATGACTTAAAAACACCTATATCAACAATAAAAGCATATGGTGAAGGGCTACGGGATGGAGTGGCCAGAACTCCCAAGCTTCAAGAGGATTATGTAAATATTATTATCAGCAAGACAAACCTTTTGACTGATATGATAAATGAACTGCTCATTATCTCCAACGCTCAGCTGAATCAACTGGAAATCAACCGTCAGGAAGTGTACTTTGTTGAATATTTCCGAAACGTCATTAAGGAACTTGAAATATACGTTAATCAAAATGGCATTGCTTTTAACTATGAGATAAAAACCCCGGATATTATAGTTAACATAGACACAAAGAGAATAACTGAAGTTTTATATAATATTGTAGATAATAGTATAAAATATATAGGTGAAAAGGAAGGCCGAATTGAGATTTCCGCAGAGAGAGAAGATAAAAATGTACTAATCAGGATCAGAGATAACGGAATAGGTATAAGCCCCGATGATATACCCCATGTCTTCGATAAGTTTTACAGGGCCGAAAAGTCAAGAAGTTCTCGGATCCCCGGTTCAGGCCTGGGACTTTCAATATGTAAGTATATTATTGATCAGCATGATGGTGAAATTTATTGTAAAAGCAGGCTGAATCAGGGCTGTGAAATAGGATTTACCTTAAACTAGATTAATGCACACTAGGGGCTGTTGCACAATGAGTGAATTTGTTCATTGGGTAGCAGTCCTTTTAGATGCACCAGAAAAAACTAATTAAATAGGGGGATTTGTTCTTTTTCATGCAACTAACCTAATGAAAGGGTGTGATAGGATGACTGGCAAAAAGGTTATTGTTGCGGAGAATGTAAATAAATTATTTGGGAATTACAGGGCGTTAAATAACTTATATATTTGTCTCCGACATTGATAATGAACGCATTGAGTGGCTTTATACAGACATGGAGAATAAGAGTTATACGTAAAGAGTGAGAGGTGTATTAATGAATAAAAGAACATCCGTTTTTGCGGTAGCAATATTAATGGTCTTAGCCATTGGCGCCGGGTTTATACTTGTCAATAAAGGCGACGGACCGGTAATGGGAATGGTAATATCAGATAGAGCGATAGAGAATATGCAAGAATATAGTGCTGAAAATATAATCAACAATAGTGGATTATATGTGGTTGTAGAGAAGGAATATAACAAATTCAACGAAAAATTCAAGACTGAAATACCGGTAGGAAAGGACCTTTATGCAAATATCCAGATTGTAGAAAGTCCAAAGGGTTCAAAATTTACTGCCAAGTGGGTTAATGCTGGAAAAACAGTAAAGGAAGAAACCAAGGAACTGACATCTGACAAAAAGGGTACCATTTCTTATATACTTGATGGAGATAAAACTAAAAGTGGAAAGTATACATTCGAACTAAGCATTTCAGGAAAAGCAGTTTTCAAATATGAAATTACTGTTAAGTAGAGTAACCCCCCCATTAATACTACTAGAGTTGATACAAAAAACAAAAAATACTACTAAAATCAATTTTGAGAGAAAAGTATCAGATAATTATGAAGATTAGTAAAGAAGAACAGTTTACAAGGATGTACAATGAAAACTTTGATTATGTATTTTCCTTCATTTTTACGAGGACTTCTTGTGATGCTCAAATAACTGAGGAAATTGTACAGGAAACATTTACATCAGCATGGTTGGCTCACGATAAATTTCAGCACAAAAGCCGATATCGGACCTGGCTTTGTGCTATAGCAAAAAACAAACTCTTTGAGCATTACAGGAAGAAAATATCACAGGAAAAGAAACAGCTTTCTGAAATAGATAATTTAGAGGAATATGCTGATGACTTCCAAATTGACAGTACAGTTTTGAACTTTGAAACAAAAACACAGGTTCAAGAGGCTTTGAAGAGACTTAATTCCATATATAGATATTCACTTATAATGAAATATATTGATGGCTACAGTGTCAGGGAAATTGCCAGGCAGTTGAACAGAACTGAAAAGGCCATTGATGGAGTGTTACAGAAAGCAAAAAACAATTTTATTAAAGAGTATTTAAAGCTAGAAAAGAGGGATTTACATGAAAGATAAAGATTTGGAACGACTTATAAAGTCAATTGAAAATGATATAGAGGCTCCAGCAGCACTTAAAAAAGATATTCTTGAAAAAATTCTTTTTCAGACAAATGCCATCGACTCTCCGGTTTTGACAAGAATTGAACGATTTATTTTTGAAAAGCCTCTTCGGGCGGCTTGCATGATTGCTCCAATGATTTCCGGCGTGCTGTGGGCTGTCCTGGGGAACGGTTATACCGGTATGTTACAAAATATGATTTGGGTAAGGTGATGAAATGAATATTCTTAAAATTATATACAGTGCCGTTACTTCGCCGCTTGAAGTAATAAACCGAGCACAAATTAAAGGAAAACTTTCAGCCTCTTTTATGATAGTTATACTGGCAGCATTAGCAGGAGCCGTTTTAGCTCCAATAGCCTATTATTTCACCTATAAAGATGTATATGACCTAACTTTAAATTTTGCTAATATTTTCATTATGTTTATTGGAAGCATATCGACTTTTTTGGTAGAATGCATGGTTTTCTGGCTGTTTTCTATAATATTTAAAAAAGAAGCCAGCTTTAAACAGTTTGTTTCAACCTGGGGCTTCAGCTTTATTTCAAACTTAATCTGTATCCTTACTTACTTTATACTGCAACTGTGGTCAGATCTTCGAATAGATAATGCCCTTTTAGCATTTTTAATAAATACTTTTTTTGTAATTTTGCTGGTATGGAAGGCCATTTACTATTTTATCGAAATGAAGCTTGTTATGAAAGCAACTGCTTTTGAGTTGGTGATAATTACAACTATCTGTGGTATGATTTTTACTGTGTTAATGATGGCAAACAGTTTTATCGGTATCCAGGTCCCTATGCTTTAGTCAGTATCAATTACTTAATCCTTTGAATATCAAAGACTGTAGAGCTTATATACGTAATTTTAAAAAAGTGAAATGAAAAACGATTATATAAGAGATAAGGAGATATATCGAGAAAAATCGAGAGATAATGAGAGGTAAATTAAATTCTCGGTAATTTATACTTGACATTGTAATTTGCGTATATTAAAATGTTCTAGTGTCAAAGGTCTTGCAAGCGAAATTTTAAGCTTTCCACAAGTCCCGAATGGTTACAATGACAACCGTTTTATACGGTAGACACTGTTTGACATAGACAGTTTAGAGATTTTTAAGGAGGTAGTATTAAGAAATGAAAACTTTCATGGCAAAAGCGGAACAGATTGAAAGAAAATGGTACATTATTGATGCTGAAGGT
>JAEYNI010000033.1 GCA_023412635.1 Bacillota bacterium | reverse complement strand
CAATAAAAAGTTAATTATGGAGTGATTTTTTTGACTAAATTTCAAGTCGGAGATATTGTTACAAGAAGGTCTTATGGAGGAGATCTTCTTTTTAGAGTAGTTAACATAATACCAGATTGTGACGGGTCTGAATGTTATGTTTTACGTGGGCTATCTTCCAGAATAGAGGCGGATTCCAAAGCAGATGACCTGGAAAAACAGGATGCGAGAACAGCATATACAAGAGCATATAGAGAACTTTATCAGGTCAAGAGCAGTATTGAATGTGACGGCCCATACTGCAGAGGCTTCTTTAACAGGCTTAGAAAGAGGCCCGGCAGGATTCTTCATATTGATTCGGCTCAGGATTTTATGAACCAGTGTATAGATTTCTACAAACAAGGCAAGATAACCTGTTATGGAAAATGGGTAAGCGAGGATAGACAGCCTTCAGTAGTAAGGCAGTACCTGCGTGCCTATAAACCCAATATACTGGTATTGACAGGCCATGATGGTTTAAAGAAGAACGCAAAGAATTATAAATCCCTTGAAAGCTACGCCAATTCGTCGTACTTTATAGAAGCTGTTAAAATTGCAAGGGAATACGAACCTGACCCTGATAAACTATGTATTTTTGCAGGAGCCTGCCAATCCTATTACGAGGCCATAATGGAAGCAGGCGCAAACTTTGCAAGTTCACCTAAAAGAGTTCTGATTAATGCTCTTGACCCTGCAATAGTGGCACAGAAGGTTTCAATAACAGATAATGCTACCGTACTGGAGCCCCGGATTGTAATATCACTCACTATAACCGGAAGTAACGGAATCGGTGGTAAGGATACTAGGGGACAATATAAATAAGTGAAGGGTGAATAGTGAATAGTTAAGGTAGTCTTGCTTCATTATGAAGTAGGGCTACCTTTTTTTTATAAATTTATTAACTAATTTTAGAAAATTTTTAGAATTCCTTTCGAAGAGTTTTATTGTTGCCTTCTATAATTCAAAGTGTAGCAGGAAGCTATAAATAAATTTTGATTGGAGAGATTGAAAATGAAAAACAAAAAGGTAAAGCTTGGAATACTGGTAATGGCTGCGGTTACATTGTTTACAGCCACAGCATTAGCAGCAACTACAGAAAATGAGGGTTATGCGGCCCTGAAGGAAATAATGAAGGATTCAAAGAGAACTGAAGCTCTGACAAGTGCTTCATTCAACGGGTCCTTACAGGTATCTGACAATGGTAAAATAATCACAGCTTTTACCGGAAAGGTTAATGCAAACTGCCCGGACGAACAAAGCAGCGGAAATGTTCAGATTGATCTGAACGGTAAAAAACAGGAGCTTTCTTTCTTCCAAAAGGGTGAAGAAGTATACCTTTCCGATAATACAAACACAACGTACTACAAGCTGGAAAACGTTGAAAGGGGCTATGACAAGCGACATGATGAATACAACAGCGAGGAATATTCCGGTCATGACGAAATGGGAGCTACTGAAGAAGCACTGCTGGATCTCTTTGTAGGAGATTTAAAATCCCAGTTTGAATTAAGAAAGAATGGAGACGGTTCCAGAACTATAACAATGGATCTGGATCAAAATGAGATACCTGCAGCTTTCAATTTATTAACGGCTGCGGCTGTTAGTAATGAAGACCAAGGGCCCAGACACGATAAATCCGAAATGAGTAACGAAGAAAAAAAATTATTAGTTGAAAAACTGCCATTCATGAAAGATCTCATAGAAGCTGATAAGGATTTATTACCGGTTTTGAAGCAGAACGTGAAGATTACGGCTTTGCTAGTTAAATTCAATGTGGATTCTGAAAATCAATTAAAATCTTTTGAAACTAAACTCAGCATATCCGGTTCAGACGTAAATGGAGTTTATCATGAAGTAGCCTTCCAGGGTGCGGTTACCATCAGCGATATAAACAATACCAAGGTTGAACAGTTTGACCAGAACGGAAAGAACATTGAGATCATAAATGCTGAAGATTTTAAATGCAGCAGAGAATAATTTCTATAGGAATGGAGAGGGATAACATGTTACTGGAAGTTACAAATCTAACTAAGCAGTATCCCGGGAACCATGGTATAGAAGGGCTGAACCTCACCGTAGCAGAAGGTGAGGTTGTCGCCCTTCTTGGCCCCAATGGCGCAGGGAAAACTACAACAATGAAGGCAATGATGGGGCTTGTCCCGATAAACGCAGGTACTGTGACCTATAAAGGAGTTTCTGTAATTGCTAATCCACAAGCAACAAAATCCGAGATAGGGATGATGATAGGAGACCCTTCCCCGTATCTGTACCTTAGCGGATATCAATACCTTAAGCTGCACCAGAATCTTTACTTTAAAGTTACTGATAAAGAAATAGAGGCTGTTCTGAATGTAACAGGATTATATGATAGAAGGAACAACAAGATTAAAACCTATTCCACCGGCATGAAACAGCGCATCTATCTTGCAAAAATATTACTGGCCAAGCCAAGGCTTTTACTGCTGGATGAACCATTTTCAGGAATGGATATAGAAGGTAGGGATCAATTGGTTCGAATGCTTAAAAGCATTTCTGAAAAGCTTAACACTGCGATGATTATATCCAGCCACTTGATTCATGATATCGAAGAAATCACGTCCAAGGTCTGTATAATAAACAAAGGAAAATGTCTCGGGACAAGGGCAGTTAATGAAATAAGGGCCAGTTATCCCACAATTGAGAAATATTATCTGGAAAGTGTTTCGTTGTCCAAGGAAAGGAGAGCTGAAAATGAGCAGTCTGATTACTTTTTCAATAGATGAATATAAAAAGCTACTATATCAAACAAAAACTAAAGTGATTATAGCGCTTTCGGTTTTATATGCAGTAGCAACCGGGATTGGTCTTTTTATTGCCGAGTCTAAAACAGGTGTTGAAATGGTAGCGCCGGGCAGATTTCCAGTTTTTATTCTTGAGTTGATTACTGGCTTTATACTCCCTGTCCTGACTATATTTATTGGTAGTGAGCTGTTTGCAGCAGAGTTTAAGGATGCAACCATTAAAAATCTGTTTGCATTGCCTGTTACTAAAAGTATAATATATTTAGGAAAATTAATTGCCGGAGCGGCTATGGTAGGTACGTGCCTTTTAACGATGGTAATATCGGGGCTTATAGTCAACCTCGCAACAAACGGGGCGGAGGCTTTTACCGGTACCGGAGTTATGCTTGTAAGCTATTTGGGAGCATTTATCTTCCTTTCGACAGTCCTGGTGATAGTATCCTTTTTCACTTTAATCGCAGGCAGCCCGAATATGTCGATTGTTATAAACCTTCTTATCTGGTTTGTAACAGGAGTTGCAGGAACCTTCCTAAGCTCTGTCCGACAATTTCTGCCTACAAGCTTTTCAGGCTGGTATCAGCCACTGGTAAATGGGACCAACATAACCATGGCATTGCCTGCTTTACTGTACATGCTTTCATATTGCATCATATTTGGAGTAACAGGGTTGTTAATATTTGAAAAGAAAGAAGTGTAAATCATGTCTCTTAGGGTTAAGCTGATTTTAACATATGTAATAATGCTGATTATCACCGTTGGTATTGTTTTTATTTTTGGTTTTGGTATTATAACTTATACCCTCGGTGAAGCATTCAAGTCTTTTATAGGCGAACAAAGCGAGGACTCAGCTATAAGTCGGATGGTTGATGTTGCTGTGGATTTGCGGTATACCGAGAAATATCATCCTGAAACCCTAAGGGAGACCAGCTTCCCTGAAAAGCTAGCAGAACAGCTAAGTAATTTCAACGGCTTTTTACTGGTAAAAAACCATGAGGAGTATAAAGCTTACGGTGAAGATAACCCTGATGAAACGTTATATAGATCTATTGAGGCTTCAGATAATAAAGATTTTGACAAGTATAATATGAATATAAGCAATAGTAGGTTTGTATGGAATAAGCAAGAGTATTATTATCTTAAATATGACTTTTCAAAGGCAGACTCTATTAGTTATTACTTCATATTTAAAATCCATAAAAGCGAATATTTTATAAGCGGTCATGATAGAGCCCTTTTTATTGGGCTAATATTTATCGCTGCCATAATAATAGGGCCGCTCTTATTTATATTAACGAAAGATATTGTTATACCGTTAAAAAAGCTGGATAATTGTGCAAAGGAAATTGCGCGGGGAAATCTTGATGTTCATCTTCACTCAAACTCAAACAACGAGATTGGGAGTGTTATCCGCTCATATGAGATAATGAGATTCGAGTTGAAAAAGTCTATTACCAGTCAGCTTCAAATGGAGGAGAGCAGAAAAAAACTGTTATCAGACATAACTCATGACCTGAAAACACCTATCACTTCGATAAAAGGTTACATTCAGGGTATAAAGGACGGTGTCGCAAACGACCCGGAGAAATTGTCAAAATATCTTGATGTCATATATACAAAAACAGAAGATATGAATGCAATGATAGATGATTTATTTCTATTTTCAAAGCTTGATTTGGGTAAGGAACCCTTTAATAAGGACTATGTAGATATTGGAGAATTTTATAACAATTGTATACAGGAACTTCAGCTGGAGCTTGAGGGAAGAGGTGTGGAAATGGTTTGTGAATGCAAGATAACTCCAGGCTTCAAGGTTCTTATGGATAGTCAGAAAATTAAGAGGGTCATATTGAACATTGTAAGTAATTCGATGAAGTTCATGGAAAAAGATCGTAAGCATTTAAATATTAGTTTTGAAGAGAACAACGGTAATCTTGTTGTTAAGATAAAGGATAACGGTATTGGTATAGATAAAAATGATCTTGAAAAAATATTTAACCGTTTTTACAGGACGGACCCCTCAAGAAACAGGAGTACAGGCGGGTCAGGTTTAGGACTTGCTATAACACAGCAGATTATTGAGCAGCATAATGGTAAAATCCAGGCTGACAGCATAAAGGGCGAGTGGACCGAGATATCCTTCAGAATTCCGCAGGGGAAATAACAAACGCACTGTACTTATATGGGAGGTAGCATGGAGAAAAAGAGAGTTTTAATCATAGAGGATGATCTGGCCATCGCCGAGCTTGAAAGAGATTATTTGGAAATTAACGGCTTTGAGGTCATAATACAGCAGAATGGAGCCAAGGGACTGGAATTGGCTTTAAATGAGACCTTTGACCTTATAGTCCTTGATCTGATGCTCCCTGTGATTGATGGTTTTGAAATCTGCAAAAAAATCCGCTCTGAAAAGGAAACGCCGATACTTATGATTTCAGCACGGAAGGATGATATTGATAAAATTAGAGGTCTTGGTCTCGGAGCTGATGATTATATTACGAAGCCCTTCAGTCCTAATGAAATGGTTGCCCGTGTCAAGGCGCATATAACCCGCTTTGAAAAGCTAAGTAGTTCGGGCAGGCGTCATAAGCAGACAGAATTGGTTATCAGAGGCCTGTCGATTAACCTTGATGCAAGACGTGTAATGCTGAACGGAGAAGAAGTATTTCTTACAACAAAGGAATATGATCTTCTTCTTTTCCTCGCTCAGAACCCTAATCATGTGTTCAGTAAGGAAGCCTTGCTGGAACGGGTTTGGGGAATTGATTACTTTGGAGATAGTGCGACAATAACTGTCCATATAGGTAAAGTACGAGATAAAATTGAAAAGGATAAAGAGAGTGAACAGTTTATTGAGACTATATGGGGAGTAGGTTACAGGTTTAAAATGTAAAATTTGTTTGACTTAAAAAAAATGCCCGGCGTAGCCGGAGCATTTTTAGGGGGTTAAAATGTATTTTGTGGGGTCAGTTATATTTATTGCCTTTTTTGCTTTAGATTATACATATAATAAAAAAATTCACGTTTTAGAGCAAGGTCTTCAGAAGTCACTACATTTAATGTCGCCGAGCAAGATACTATTATAGTGTAATGCAAATGTCATAATGGTATAATAGCAAGCAGATAATACAAAAATACAGTTTTTACGTACAATCATTAAGTGTTATTCTTGTAATAGGAAAAGAAGTTAACTATGAATAATAGATTAAAATGTGAGGGATGTCTGTGAAAAAAAGAGTATTTGCAATAATGCTGATACTGGTCTTTGTGTTTACTTCCACAGCAGGGATTTTTGCAAAATCAAGATCCTTTGGCGGCAGTAGGTCTTTTTCAAAATCATATAGCCGCAGTTATAAGAGTTCATCAAAAAGCTCAGGCCTGTTTGGATCATCCAAATCCAAGAGCAGCAACTCAAAAAAAAGTAGTAGTTCCAACAGCACGAAGAGCAGCACAAGAAGTATACCCGGAACCTCCAAAAGCTACAGCAGTTCGTCGGGATCGTCAGCAAAGAGCTTTTCGAACAAGTCTTCTACCAAAAAGTACTCCTATATGCAGGATACTTATAAAAAGCAGGTTTCAGGAAAGAATTTCAATACATACAAGCAGAAGCTGAATACTGAGCAGCAGAAGGTTTATAACGATTCCATGAAGCGGAATTACGGAACCGGCTCCAGAAGAATGGGTTTTGAGGATGCGATGAAATCAAGAACTTCAAGAATAAATTCCTTTGGGAAAAGGCCGATTTTTATGAATGTCAATAGGGGAATGTTCGGCAGTCCTTTTTCATACGGGTACGCCTTTGTGGGCCCATGGGACCTGTGGTTTTTAATGAGAGCCTCGGAAATGTTCTGGTATCATCACTGGTTGGATATTGCTCCATATAAGAGTTATTTCAATCAACAGGAGTATGAAAAGCTTGAGAAAAGGGTAGAAGAACTTGAAAAACAGGGAGTTCAAAGGGATCCAAATTATATTGATCCGGATACAGACCCCGATTTACAGTTCTCGCAGCAATATCAGGAAGAGAATGTAGATAAAATCTACTATACCGATAAGTACTCCGCAAATTCTGCAAGTAGCGGTGTAGCGGTAGTTATAATCATAGTTTCTGCGGGAGCTCTGATAATTGTTATAAGAAAATTGTCAAAGCCCAAGCCGAAAAAATCCCATTACAGCAGGATTTATTAAGTAGAAGTAAATAATTGTAGCAGCAAATAATTCCGGAGTTTGAAGACAAAAAAAGTCATAATCGGAGGAAATATGTTCGGTTTTAAGAAAAGGAACGATGCATCTGAGATTTTGAATCCGTTAAATATCAATAAAAATTCCATGATTGAGTTTAATCTCAAAGAACTTGAGTTGGAAGGTTTTTTTACCTTTGAAAAAATAGTACAGATGGAAGTGGGTCAGCGCCCATATACCAGATACTTATTATATTCAAAGGTTGATGAATCGGAATATATTTTCGAAGTTTACAGTTCTCAGGAAGAGGAAAGGGTACATGAGACCTACATGTATTTTTTAGATGATACTGTGCCTTTTACTGAAGAATTCCTCAATATAGTGGGTCAAAAATATATTACAACGCCTGACGGCTCGGAATATGAACGCTGCATAATACCCGAATGCGATTACAGAATTGATGGGATGCAGGGGACTTTAAAGGTTCTTGACTTAAATACAGGTAAGATAACAAAAAAAGTGGATGTTGAGATATGGGACTATCAGAGGGATGCCGACGGTGTAACGGAATATCTTAATATTGAGATGATGAAAGATGACGGTATGTTCAGAATATTTATTGGACAGAGGTTTGAGGGTGCTCATTACAAGGTTTATCAGGGCTTGGATAAAGATTAAATTTAGTGGGGGAGATGGATTATGTTAGAGTACTTAAGCTTTTTCTTAAAGGATTTTTCCTTTAGCTTCGTAATACTTACAGTGGGTTTCATTCTTGGCTGGATAATTTATAATAATATTGTTTTGCGGGATGTATCTCTGAAGGATGCGTTATTTACCCGAGACAATCTGG
>JAEYNI010000015.1 GCA_023412635.1 Bacillota bacterium | reverse complement strand
AGCGTAGTGTACGGAATGCCAAAGGTTGCCTTCGAAATCGGTGCAGTGGAAAGACAGACTTCCATAAATAACATTCCCCAGGTTTTATTATCAATGCTAAAGTAGGTGACAAAATGAAATCAGTAATTGGTATCGGGGAATATGGCATATCCGGTAATAAGTATGACACCATTGAGGCAGTAATTGAAACTTTAAATAATATGAACCTTAAAATTTTCAAAGGCGGATATTGGTGGTGGGGTAAGCAGGACTATCGAATTTAATTCAAATACCGGAGCTGTCAATATTACTTGTCAGCCTATAACAATGTGACGAGGTGTATATATTGGATAATAACAGAATAGCAGCCATACTGGACAATATCGGTGACGGAGTGATTGCGGCAAATTTGGAAGGTAAAATAGAGTATTTCAATTGTATAGCTGAAAAACTGACAGGTTGGAAATCAGATGAGGCTTTAGGACTCGATTTTCAAGAAGTATTTACGTTAATAAATATCAGGAGTGAAGAAGCTTTGGAAAGCCCCATATATGAAGTGTTACGTACACATTCCGTTGTCGGCCTAAAAAGTAATTCCGCCCTTGTATCCAAGAATGGTGAGAGGCTTATTGTTTCGGCCAGCTGTTCACCGATCAGAGACAGTAGAAACATTGTAGACGGAGTTGTTGTTGTATTTCGAGACATCAGCAGAATAAAGAAAATAGAAGATCAGCTGATTGAAGAAAGGAATAACCTGCAAATGACATTCAGGCACTCTTTGGTAGGAATGCTGATTATGGACAATCAACGGATAGTTAAGCAGGTAAACCCAGCGTTTCTTGAGATGCTGGGGCTGAGTGAACAAGAAGTGTTGGGCCGGAGCTATGGTAACGGCATCAAATGTATTGGCAGCAGGGAAAAAGGCTGCGGTAAAGGTATAAACTGTGGCTTATGTGAAATAAGGGACAGGATTTCTCAAGTGTATAAAACCGGTATTCCAAGTAAAGACATGGTTATTCGGCAAACCTTGATAAACAACGGGTTACAGAAAAGCTATTGGTATAACATTCTGATCATGCCCATTCATTCTGTCGGTGAAAGGTTTGTTCTGCTTATCATTAACGATGTTACCGACGGCAAAGAACGTGAACAGCAGCTGATTGAGACAAATAACTTCACCTTAAAAATGATGGAGAATTTTCCTGCTATGATCTGGAAAACAGACAGAAAAGGCAGAAATGTATATGTAGGTCAGAATTTATCCTTGTTCATAGGTAAGAGTGAGGCTGAAATAATTAATGAAGGCTGGCTGAAATATGTACATCCTGACGATCGAAGCAAATTATCCTTTGAAGCTGTACAGATTAGAAATAAGCAGGGACTTAACATTTCCGAACTGAGATTAAAGCATGTTAGTGGTGACTACAGGTGGGTAAATATTATTATCAAGCCCTTTTATGATATAAGCGGCAAACAGGACGGCTATATTGGAATGGGGATTGATATTAATGATAAAAAGCTGACAGAGACATTACTTTATGAAAGTGAAATGAGATATAGACATCTTTTTATGAATCTTCAGAGCGGCTTTGCATATCATAAAGTAATTCGGAACAGCGAAGGGCAGCCGACGGATATAGAATTTATAATTGCTAACGAAGCCTATATGAAGATGTTCGGAATAGAAGCAACAAGTATAAAAGGCAGCAATTTAAAGGAAGTATTTAAGAATAATGTAGTCTTTGACATCGGTGATGACATATTTAGAAAGGTTCTGGAGGAGGGGGAGGAACTTTCCATTAATGAGGTATACTCTGAGTTTTATCGTAAATGGTATTCAGTGGGACTGTACAGCCCCCAGAAGGACCATTTCGCAATTGTTGTTACCGATATAGATGAAAAGAAAAGATCAGAGATTGAATTAAAAAGAGCTAAAGATGATGCCGAAAATGCCAACAGAGCTAAAAGTGAATTCCTTGCAAATATGAGTCATGAGATACGTACTCCGATTAACGGAATAGTCGGGATGATTGATCTGACACTGCTTACCGACCTGAATTCCGAGCAGAGAGATAATCTGAAAACTGCAAAAAGCTGTGCTAATTCTCTTCTTAAAATAATAAATGATATCCTGGACTTTTCAAAAATGGAGGCAGGGAAACTGTTCATTGACAGTGTGGATTTCGATATTAAAAAACTGGTAGAAGAGACCTTTCGTCAGCATTCCCCCCATGCCGAAAATAGAGGACTGGAATTTAATTATTCATTTTATTCGGGTATTCCTCAATTTGTCACAGGTGACCCCAATAGACTTCAGCAAATACTAAACAACCTTATCAGTAATGCTATAAAGTTCACCGAACAAGGCGAAGTTAATATAGTTGTCAAAAAAAGCCAAACTGAAAAGGAGTTTATAGAACTTAAATTTTCTGTGATAGATACAGGAATTGGTATAAGTGATGAGGAAAAGAGCAGACTTTTTAAGACCTTTAGCCAGGTTGACAGCTCCATAACCCGGAAATATGGGGGGAACGGACTGGGATTAGCAATATCAAGACAGCTCGTTGAAATGATGGGTGGTCAAATGTGGATAGACAGTCAAAAAGGAAAAGGCAGCACCTTTCACTTTACTGTCAGGTTTAAACCTGGAAAACCTTTATCAGACATAATGGAGAGTTTGCCTAATTTGACCGCCACAGCATCAGAGCTGAAAGTTCTATTGGCCGAGGATGATGAAGTCAATCAGGTAGTGATAACAAGAATGCTTAAGGAGCGGGGTTATAAGGTTGAGGTTGCCGAAACCGGGCTTAAGGTACTGGAACTGTATGATAGGAATAATTATGATGTGATACTTATGGACATTCACATGCCTGAAATGGATGGACTCGAAGCTACAAAAATAATTCGCGAAAAAGAAGACAGCCTCAAGCATACTCCAATAATTGCTCTTACAGCATATGCGCTTAAGGGAGACAGAGAGAGATTTCTGGAACTTGGTATGGATGAATATATAGCCAAGCCGGTTAACATGGAAGAGATGTATCATCTTATAGAGACAACCGCAGCTAATAGCCATAAGAAATCAAAAACTGATTTCAAAGAACTCAGGATAGATGAAGATGGGCAAATTATACATATTAGTGAAATAGATACCAGCAAATATGAAGTAAATGCCGGCCTTATTAATGAAATAGAAAATGTATCTGACAGGCTTGGAGAGTGTATTGAACTAAGAGACCTGGAGCTATCAGGTAAATTTGCCCACGATGTAAAGAATCTATGTAATAAAATGGGAGCAGATGAGTTGAAAAGTCTTGCCTTCCAGATAGAGCTGGCAGTAAGGCGGAATAATTTCAAGGATATTCTATACACCTATCTTACTTTTGATAAGGAACTTAAGACCTTTAAAAGTATATATGGAAATGAAAAGGAGAGATAGAACATGCGAATTCTTATTGTTGAGGATGATTTGACAAGCAGAAGGTTTCTTCAAAAGTTTTTATTACAATACGGTGATTGTGATGTTGTGGTGGACGGTATGGAAGCATTGGATGCGTTCTTATATTCACTAAAGGCGGATACCCCATACAGTCTGATATGTCTTGACATTATGATGCCAAAGATAGATGGCTTAAAAGTTCTAAAAACAATTCGGGAGTTGGAAATACAGAAAGGGATATTACCTGCAGACAAGGCAAAGGTAATAATGACGACTGCCTTAAATAGTTCAGACCTGGTACAAAAGGCCTTTGAACTTGGCTGCGAAGGTTTTGCGGCGAAACCTCTTGATACTGAAAAGCTGGTGGAAGTTATGAAAAAATTAAAACTAATATAGGTTTTATGTAAATTTTTATATTTATTAAATTCATTTTTTCTGGTATCATATTAATGAACATACATAATTTACAGCTGTAATGAGTATTTCGACTGGTGTAAACAAAATTCTAAAACTTTCATGAGAATTAAAATGGTATAAAGCATATGAAATAATGCAAATTTTTATTGCTGCCAAATTGGGTATAAATTAACATAAAAAAAGTGAATATTTGAAGAAAATACAGTAATACGCCTAAGGAGACTAAAATGAAGGCAGAATATATCAACCCGTTTATTGAAGCAAGTGTAAATATTATTAAGCAGACAACCGGACTTTCCGCTAAACTTGGAAACATTTTTGTCAAGGATAAGCCTTATGCAAATGAAAATATTATCGTGTTAATCGGACTGACAGGTCAAATATTGGGCAGCGCTGTCATTAGCTTTAAAAGGCCTATTGCACTGAAAATTGCATCAGGTATGATGATGGGTATGCAAGTAAATGAATTGGATGAAATTGCGAAAAGCGCCATCGGTGAACTTTGTAACATGATATTAGGTAATACGGCTACTATTTTTTCTCAAAAGGGAATAAACATTGATATAACCCCTCCAACTATCTTTACCGGAGATAATATTGAGTTAACCATACATAAAAGTATAGTTGTATGTGTGCCGCTTATTTTTGATGACGGGAATCAAATACAGATTGATATATCTTACCTTGATAATGAGAATAAGAAATAAAAATGCATGGGATTAATAGTAATGCTTGGTTTGATTTAAAAAGAATCCATTAAAAAAGGTTTGGCTTTCAAGAAGAGCCAGACCTTTTTAATACATGAAAAATCAAATATTGTACCTTATAGGAAGATAAGAAGATATTTCAACAGTACTCCTTTACAAGAAGTGCTCTAATATAACCTCTGTCGGTAGAGGTTGACTCGATGTAAAAGCCCCGGCCATAATAAAATCTGATTAAATCACGATACTTT
>JAEYNI010000010.1 GCA_023412635.1 Bacillota bacterium | reverse complement strand
TCGTTATATTGATTCTAGGATCAACAAATCTGTATATTACATCTACCAAAAGGTTCATCACAATCAATAATGCGCCAAAGAAAATTGTTACACCCATTACAGTAGGATAATCTTTTGCAGTGATACTTGTAACAAAGGAACTTCCCAGTCCTGGAATAGAGAATATTGATTCAATTACAAACGAACCGGTTAAAACACTAGCAACCATTGGCCCTGCATAGGTTACAACGGGAAGAATTCCATTTCTCAAGCCGTGCTTGAAAATTACCACTCTTTCGGATAGACCCTTTGCTCTTGCAGTTCGTATATAATCCTGGTTAATAACATCCAGCATGGAGGAACGCATAAGCCTTGTTATAAAACTTAGCGGGAAAAATGAAAGCGCAAAGCCCGGAAGAATGTAGCTTGACAAAGTATCCAGACGACTGACCGTCGGGAACATGTGCAGCTTGACTCCAAAAACAACCATACTTACTGTTGCAACAACAAAGCTGGGAACGGCTATTCCTATGGTAACGAAAAACATTATTGCTCTATCGGTTCCTGTATTTTTCTTAAGTGCACTGATGGTCCCCAGTATGGTTCCGAAAAAAATTGCAATTGCACTTGCAAAAAGACCAAGCTTGAGTGAGTATGGGAACTTTCTTACAATAATTTCTCCGACACTCTGACCTGCGAGCTTTATTGATTCGCCCAAATCACCCTTAAGGATATTTTTTGCATACATCCCGTATTGAGTCAAAAGAGGCTTATCCAGTCCGTATTTGGCTTCAAGATTGGCCATAATTTCAGGAGTTATTTTTCTATCTCCCAAAAATGGATTACCGGGTGTTAAGTGCATTAGGAAAAAAGTTAATGTAAACATAATCCATAATGTAAGCAATGAAACAAATAACCGTTTTAAAATGTATTTCAGCATACGACCTCCATGTGTTTGCTGTGACCCTATAACACAGCGTGTAGTAAAATATAAATCCAGCCTTGCTATCTCAATAAATTGAATAAGTTAAACTATATCGATCACGTACTTATATAAATGTTTAAAAGTCTTTAATACTGTCGCTATGGTCCATTTTCGCCAATTTGAATAAACAAATACGTCTCTATCAATTGAATTGATATAAGGTTACCATAAAAAGTATATCAGTATCATTGAATCTGTGCAAATACTGTCGAAATATAAACAAATAATGATATTACAATCACGCATTATACTACAAAGAGAAGCTGAATTCAATAATTTAATACTTCCAATATAACTTCAAATAGCTGTTAATACCAGTATTTGGTGGTAAATTTAAATACCGCCGAAAATCGATTAATAATTTTGTAAATAATACCCATTACTGGAGTACTGCATTAACGCTTCATTGAGTTAATACAATAGCAAACTATTTATGATACCGTATTATGGTAACAATGTATATAGTTTTATTTATTGGAAAAAACTATTGGAGCTATCTTTTATGTCATACTAATAATTATTTCCTATTGTTAGTTCTGCATACTAATAAACTTAAACCAGCCCAAGACATTTCTACTAACACATACCAATACATACCAATACGGAATATGGTACATATATAAAATGACTATTGACAGCAGTATGTGTAATTTATATAATATTAACAAAAGCAAACGATTGCACAGACCTTTAGTAATAGTAATATTCCTATATTAGCCGGGGGATACAGTGAAGAAAATAACTACGATTAACGATGTTGCCAGAGAAGCAGGTGTTGCAGCGTCAACAGTTTCCAGAGTTCTGGCTGACAGTCCTAGAATCAGCACTGAAACAAAGGAACGTATAAATAAAATTATACAGGAGCTTGATTATCATCCAAACATCATTGCACGGTCACTGGCCTGTAAAACCACAAATATTGTAGCAATAGTGATACCTGAACTGACAGAAAAAGCCTTTAGGCATCCTTTTTTCCCAGAGATAATAAGAGGTATTACTGCAATGGCCCATAAGAGCAACTATAATATTCTTCTTACAAGTGTATCTGATGTCAGAGAAGAAAGGAAATATATCAGGGAGCTAATTAACGGAGGAATTGTTGGTGGCCTTATCATGTTGGCTTCCCGTACTAAGGATCCGTGTATTACCGAACTCAAGAAGTCCAGATTTCCATTTGTTGTGGTAGGAAGGCCTCAGGTTGATGACGATATCAATTGGGTGGATAACAACAACATGTCGATTGCTTATGATTTGACCATGCATCTTATTGAGCAGGGGCATAGAAAAATAGCTTTTGTAGGGCTGACTCCAGAATTCGTTGTTACGATGGACCGATACGAAGGTTATAAAAAGGCGTTACAGGATAGTAACATTGATATCAACCCGGATTTAGTTCTAAACGGCAGGTATATAGACGATGCGGGTTATGAACTTGCTGAGCAGCTTGAAGCTCGAGGCTCTGCATATACTGCTGTTATTACCTGCGATGATCTGATTGCCTTTGGTTTTATGAAATATTTGAACCAAAAAGGTATAAAAATTCCTGACGACATTGCAGTTGCAGGTTTTAACAACTTCCCCCTGTGTGAATATACAACTCCCACACTTACCTCTGTTAAAGTGAATGAGTTTGAACTCGGCGCTAAGGCCTTTAAAATACTTTACTCAAACATAGAAGAAGGTGTAAAGAGCTTTAACAGATCCATTATTCCGGCAGAACTTATAATAAGAAATTCAACATTAAAAAGACTTTGACCAAGTTAAACGACTAAATGTTTTAACAATTGAAAATATAGATTTCGAGTTATTTATCCAGAGCACATACATTTAATCACATTAACTGTATGTGCATTTTAGGAACGTTTGTGCAAGCGATTGCGCGCTGTTTGTGCAAACACTGTGTGACAAATTTCTCTATATAAACTAGCTTTTAAGACTGAAGTATCGGACTTGCATTATGACATAAAATTTATAGTTTATTTACTACTTCGTTAAGCACTATATATTAAGTGAAATAATAAGGAGGATGAAAGGAAATGTCAAAGATAATGAAGCCGCGGCAACCACAGCAGTATTAAGGCAAAAAGATTAAGAAATAAATCTCAATAAAAAATTAATGAAACAAATGGAGATACAATGAACTATATATTAAAACTATTGGAAAGGCTGGAGAAACAAAGGGATGTTTTTACCAGACCATATAATATCCCCGAAGCTTGGAACTATTTTGGTTACACAGAGTTTGAAAGGACCAGACCAGGAGAAATACAAGTAAATCCCTTTGCTTTTTATTCAGAATGTATCCGGAATAACATACTTAAACTGGCTGAGAAGGATAAGAACTATCTTCCTGCACTTGAGACCGATGGGAAATGCTGTGGCGACATATCCGGCACGACTGTCTACAGCATGCTGCCACGAATGTTTACTGCATGGGAGCATGGAGAAAAAGGGCAGATACATTCGGGTACCTTCTTAAAATCACTGTGCTATCTGCCGTATCTAAAAGGTATGGGAGTAGATATAATCTATCTGCTGCCGGTTTTTGATACCAGTGATATGTATAAAAAGGGTGAAAAGGCCAGCCCATATGCCATAAAAAATATTTACAGGCTTGATCCCGATTTACATGATCCTCTTACAGGAGAAGATAAAACTTTTATAGATACCGAATTCAAGGCCTTTATTGAAGCCTGTCATATGCTGAACATCAGAGTAATGTTGGATTTTGTATTCAGAACCTTCTCAAGGGATAACGATCTGCTTGTAGAGCACCCGGAATGGCTTTACTGGATAAAGCTCAATAGTAATGAATCCTTTAGTGCTCCAACTTTTGAGTCAGATAAGCAGCTTATTCTCGTAGATGATGATAATTTGCACAGTCTGTACACCGACTCAAGATTTACCGAGTATAAGGCACAGTTTACATTCCCTCCTAATGTACTGGATAAGGTGAAATGGGAAGCGCTGGTGAAAAAGCATAAGAAAGAAGGAGAAAACCTATTAAAGCTCATTGAGAATGAATTCGGGATAACTACCATGCCGGGGTTCTCAAATGTTCTGAATGATCCTCAGCCACCATGGAAGGACGTAACCTATCCCAAGTTTTACTTTGACAGCCATAAAAATGTAGCAAAATATATTGACCCTTCGTCACCTGACTTTCTTATGCAGGATGGGGTATCACTGAATAAGTATCACGGCAGCATAAGAAATGTTGAACTGTGGAGCTATATCGAAGGTGTAATACCATTCTATCAGATGAATTACGGGATTGATGGTGCCAGAATAGATATGGGTCATGCTCTTCCTGCCGAATTGAACAAGAGTATTGTACAAAAGGCAAAAGAGAGTAACAGTAATTTTTTGCTTTGGTCAGAAGAATTTCTAGTGGAGAAATCTGCTCAGGCTTCAAGGGACGGTTTTCACTTTATCAGTGGTTTTCTATACGGCTTGTATAAGGAAACTCAAGAGACGGATTTTAATAAGAAGTTATTTGAGGAAATGCTTCTGCTTTCCGAGTTACCTGTTGCAGCAGCAATGGAAACTCCTGATACTCCAAGGTCGGCATACATCCATAATAAAACGCTGCTTGAGATAATCACCTTTATAAATGGTTTTATACCAAACAAGGTACATTTCATAAATAACGGTCAGGAATTGATGGAATACCAGCCAATGAATTTAGGGCTTGATAATACCGAGGCCGGAAGATTTATACTGAAAAAAACTGACCCTATGTACGGAAAACTGGCTTTTTTCGATAACTACTATTTGAAATGGACTTCAAAGGATAGAAAATGGATTGAAGGGATAATTAAAAAAGTCAATACTTTGAATAAGGAGTATAAAGCACTTATTTCAAGAAAAGAAAACTTTTATTTGATCCCAGACTTAAATAGGAGCCTTGTTACGGCAATAATGTATTTTGACAGCTCAACCGGGCAGAATTTTATTCTGTTAGTAAACAGAAGCCTGGAAAAGAAAGTAGCTATCTTAATAAGAAACATATTGCCGGAACCCCTTAGCAGTGAGTCAGGTACATTAAAGGTAAAGTATACTAATGGGAACAGGACTGATATTGATATTAACAATGAAATACAGCTGTCTGAGGGAGAGATTATTGCAGTGGAAGTTGAGCTGAGTAATTACGGAAAAAACACATAGTACATGTAATTTGGAAGGAAACAAAGCATTAATATATTTAATAATACCAAAAGACTAAAAGAGGAATTGTCAATATCCTCGGAAATGGAGATTATTATGATTGAAAATAGGAAAAAGACTGCGTACTTCTGTATGGAATTTGGACTCCATGAAGATTTTAAAATATATTCAGGGGGGTTGGGAATCCTTGCGGGGGATATATTGAAGGCGGCAAAAGACGGTCAATATCCAATGGTGGGTGTAGGCATCCTGTGGAGACAGGGATATACCACACAGCTTATAGGTGAAGACGGTACACCTTACGACTGCTATCCCGAATACAGATACGGCTTTCTCGAGGATATGAAGGTTGAAATTGAACTGGAGATCAGGGGTAAAACTGTCAAATGCAAGGTTTGGAAATGCAGCAAATATGATAATGTGGATTTATACCTGCTGGATACAAATATACCTGGAAACAATGATTTCTACATAACCGGACAGCTTTACGGATGGTTCTCGGAGGAAAGAATTGCCCAGGAGATGGTACTGGGAATAGGAGGTATAAGAGCGCTTCAGAAAATGGGGCTTGATGTGGATATATACCATTTCAATGACAGTCACCCGGTGATAGCGGGTATAGAATTGATAACACAAAAAATGAAGTCTGAAAAAGTTTCATTCAAAGAGGCCTGGAAGGCAATCAGAGAAAAAATAGTTTTTACCACACATACTCCTGTTACAGCGGGAAATGAAGTACATGAGCATTCTTTACTGGAATATATGGGAGCTTATAACGGTTTGTCCTATAAGGAAATGCGCCAGCTTGGCGGTGACCCCTTCAGTATGACAGCCGCCGGACTGAGAATATGTAAAAAGGCAAATGCTGTAGCTGAGCTGCACTGTGAAACCGCCAAAAAAATGTGGAAGGACGTGGACAAAGCAGCAGAAATAATTGCTGTTACAAATGGAGTACACAACGGCACCTGGCAGGAGCAAAGAATAGTCAAGGCTCTTGAAGATGGCTTTCAGCTTTGGAAGGCCCATACCGAAGTAAAAAATGAAATGCTGGAGGAAATTTATAAAAGAAACGGAGTAAGGCTTGATCCAGATGTACTTACCATCGGTTTTGCCAGAAGAGCGGCACCCTATAAAAGAGGTGATCTCATTTTTGGTAACAGGGAGATAATTGAGCCACTGCTGGAAAAGGGCAAACTTCAAATAATCTTTTCAGGGAAGGCCCACCCGAACGACCTCACTGGAAAGGGTATAGTTGCCAACCTTTATGCGATGTCTCAAAAATATCCTGAGAGCATTGTATTTATACAAAACTATGATATGAAAATAGGGAAGCTGCTTACAAGGGGCTGCGATGTGTGGCTCAACAATCCTGTCAGACCCATGGAAGCCTGCGGAACGTCAGGAATGAAGGCTGCCATGAATGGGGTACTTAATTTTAGTGTACTTGACGGTTGGTGGCCCGAAGGCTGTATTCACGGAGAAAACGGCTGGCAGATAGGGGATGGCTATGAGGGCCCTGATGCCCTTGAGGTAGATTCAAAATCCCTTTATAAAACCCTCCTGGAAGAAGTTATACCAACGTATTATGAAGACAGGGACAAATGGGTAAGGATGATGCAGGCCAGTATCAGAATGTCTTCCCGCAACTTCTCTGCTACACGCATGCTGGACGATTACTATAATTTAATGTACTAGAGCAAAGTTATCCTCTAAAAGCTCATATAGGACTTTTGCAAGCAGTCGACATAAAAACCGATCTGCTTGCTTTTTATTATGGACATAAACCACCCACAATATTATACAGTATACAAAGCGGCACTATGCTCTAATCACATAGCATAGTGCTGTTTTATTATTTTCATAATATTTTATATAAAGAGTTTATATTATAGCTAAAGAGGTATAAAATATATAATATTATGTTAATATACATGATTAATTACACCCGGGGGGATTCCAGTTGGTTCAAAAAACGGTTTTTCTAACAATAATAAAACGCAGAATCTTAATTATCGCATTATCGATAATTTCTATAATAATTCTACTTGGTTCATTATTTTATATCTCTAGCAGGAATAGCTATGAGGAACGTACACTGGTAAATGTGCTTGGAAGGCAAAGAATGCTTACCCAAATGATGGCAAAGGATGCCAGCAGACTGTATGCACTTGTACAGGTTAAGGATTCAGGCAGCATGATTGAGGATGAAAGTGTAGTTGATTCCAAGATAAAGGTGACAAAACAGGAAATATCAACTGCCAGGGAAGAGTTCTCATACACCCTGTCAAAAATTAACAAAGGGTATATTGAAGACCAAAAAGTAAAGGTGAAATTTAATAATACAAATGCACCCATAAGTATCGACTTACATAATGTTAATATGCTTTGGAATAAATTTGATCAGGCAGTTGATACCATACTTAATGAAGAAAACTATAATGACGATTTTATTAAATCCACAATTTATATTAATGAAAACAATGAGCAGCTTCTAAAGTACTGTGAAAGCATAATGGAGTTTACCGTAGGAGAGGCCAAGCAAGAGGCAGTGAAAAGTATGCTTATATCAATTGTGCTGGTTATCCTAGCGTTTATTTTTATTGGTGTATTTGTACGAAACTTATATAAATATTTTATAATGCCCTTAAATGAAATATATAGCGGCTTTTCTGATTTGGGAGTATATTATCAAGAGGAATATAAACCTTCGTTTATGACTAATCGTGAAATAAAGCCCATAGTCGGTGAGATAAGCAACGTGTTCCACAAAATGGAGAGTATCATTTCGTTAATTGAGAATATTAACAATAATTCTTCCTTTAACGAGGTACTAGACTTCATATTCAAAAGTTTCTCTTCATATATACCTTATAATCATATTGGTGTAGCGATTGTAAAGAATAACGGAAAAATCCTTGAGGCATCCCATGGCATTTCTGACGGATCAGTTACAGGATTACCTGAGGCCCTTATAAATAAAAGATATGAGATAAAGGGTTCAAGTCTTGAAAAAATATTTAATACCGGCGAAGCCAGAATAATAAATGACCTCAAAGAATATTCTGAAAAAAATCCGCCCAAAGAGTATACAAAGGTAATTTTAGAGGCGGGAATACGCTCATCTATAACGTTGCCACTGAATGTCAATAACAGAAATATAGGAGTAATATTCTTTTCAAGTAAGGATAAAAGTGTGTACACCCAGGACCATTGTAAATTTCTTAAGGTCCTTGCCAACAGTATAGCAATCACTTTTGAAAAGAATATATTTGTTGATGATTTACTTTACAGCGGCCTACTGGCTTTGGCAAAGCTCGCTGAGGCGCGGGATGAAGATACTGCTGATCATTTGGAAAGAATGAAGAAATATGCCAGATTGATTACAGAGCTATTATACGCAGACAGTAATTACAGAAAGGAAATTTCACCTGAGTATATTAATGACATTGAACGGTTCAGTCCTATGCATGACATAGGAAAGGTGGGAATACGGGATGCAATTCTTTTAAAGCCAGGAAAGCTTACCAGTGAAGAATTTGAAGAGATGAAAATGCATGCCAGATTTGGTGCGGAAGTGTTGAAAACAGCTGAAAATAATATAGAGAAAAACGGAAAGAGCCTGTTTAAACTTGGTATTGAAATAGCTGAGGGTCATCACGAAAAGTGGGATGGCTCAGGCTATCCAAATGGGAAGGCGGGGGTTGAAATACCATTGAGCGCTAGAATTGTAGCAGTTGCCGATGTGTTTGATGCTCTGTCAAGTAGGAGACCCTATAAGGAACCCTTTCCCTTTGATACCTCCTTCGGTATGATAATTGAGGGTGGAGGAAAACATTTCGATCCGGAAATTGTCAGAGTTTTTGAACAGAACAAGGATAAAATATTTGAATTGTATAAGAGTTTTTATTAAAAGAAGGGAGTATAGTTGGCTGCTTTTTAGCAGCTTACCATACTCCTTCTTTTTAATTATAATTAAGCCTCTATTCCGAAGTAATTTGCAGCATTATTGTAACTGATATCCTGAACCATTTTACCCAGTAAAGCCATATCGTTAGGAATTTCACCCTTATCGACCCAGTTGCCCAGAATATTACATAGTATTCTTCTGAAATACTCATGTCTGATATAGGATAAAAAGCTTCTGGAATCGGTAAGCATTCCTACAAATCTGCCAAGTAAACTTTGGTTTGCCAGAGTAATAAGCTGTTTTTCAATACCATCCTTCTGATCATTAAACCACCAGGCCGCTCCGAACTGAACTTTTCCGGGTATATTTCCGTTTTGGAAGCATCCGATTATTGTACCAAGCACTTCATTTTCTCTAGGATTTACGTGGTACAGAATTGTTTTGGGCAGCTCATCTGTCATATCAAGTGCATTTAAGAAGGCTGAAAGGGCTGATGCAAAGGTCCAGTCACCGATGGAGTCATAGCCCGTATTTGGACCAAGCTTCTGCAGCATTCTTGTATTGGTGTTGCGAAGTGTACCAATGTGCAGCTGCATCACCCAACCAAGTCTTGAGTATTCTCTCCCAAGAAATATAAGTATCTGAGTCTTGTATACAGCCACTTCTTCAACAGTCAAAGTTTTACCTGACAACGCTTTGTGCAGAATGGTGGAGGCTTGCTCCTCAGTGCCCTCACGAAATAGGAGAGGCTCAAGTCCGTGGTCTGATATTCTGCAACCGGCCGCATGAAAATACTCCAGTCTTAAGGTTAATGCGTTCTTCAAATCCCGAAAGGTAGTGATTTTTACACCTGTTATCTCACCAAGTTTATGAATCCAAAGGTTAAAGTCTTCCATATCAATATTTATCCCCTTATCAGGGCGGAAGGCAGGAAGTACCTTTACATCGAAATTCTTGTCATCAGCAATTATCTTGTGATACTCCAGTGAATCCAGGGGATCGTCTGTTGTACATATAACTTTTACATTTGAACGCTTAATTAGATTTTTAGCAGTAAACTCGTCCCTTTTAAGCATTTCATTACAGCGTTCCCAGATGCTCTCTGCAGTGTCGGGGGAAAGAAGCTCAATTATTCCGAAGTAGCGTCTCAGTTCCAAGTGTGTCCAGTGAAATAAAGGATTACCCAAGCAGTTAGGTATTGTCTCAGCCCACTTAAAAAATTTATCCTTATCGTCCCCCTCTCCGGTAATATATTTCTCATCTATGCCATTGCTTCTAATAGCTCTCCACTTGTAATGGTCGTCTCCCAGCCATAATTCGGTAATATTTCTATACCTTTTATCCTCTGCAATTTCTTTGGGGTTCAGATGGCAGTGGTAATCAAATATAGGCATTTTTTCAGCATAGTTATGATATAACTCAACGGCAGTTGGGGTGTCCAATAAAAAATCTTCATCCATAAAAGCTTTCACATTTGTTCTCCTTACAAAAATTAGTCTTTAAACAATGCTATAAATTTCCGGCAAATATCAAATATATTATATATTCTTATAGTTAATCAAGCATGAAATTCTGAATTGTTCTCTATTTTAGGGTCATAATATAATTATAATACTTCATATTTGTCATAAACATATCATATGTTGCTGCTTTTGATGCAAAAATTGCTATTAACCCCATAAAGTATTTTTTGAGTATAAATTCATTGTACCAACAAAATGTTCGCAAAAGAAATAATTCAGGAAGAACTAATTCAGGCAGAAATAACTAGCAAAAAATTCAGAAACAACAAATTCAGGAGAGGGGAATATTGGAACAAAACTCATCAGTAGATATAACTTTGATTCCCTCCTCTTGCAGCTTGGAATTCCAGCTTATGATAGTTTTTTCGGCATCCTTGTGGAAGGTGCTGTGGCCATCACCAATCAAAATAGCCGACAGACCATGTTTTTTCGCGTCCAGACAGGCAGCCTGGACACAGCCGTTGGATACGAGTCCTGTTATAACAAGTGTTGATATATTTTTATCTTTCAAATAGGAGGTAAAGGGCTTTTCTTTAAAGATACTGCTATGACTTTTATCAAACAGAACACTTTGAGCCATAGAGGAAATGCTGCTGTCAATCTGCCAGTCATCGGTGTTTTTTCTTGAAAAACTGTTATTTGTATGCCTGATAAGAATTACAGGAAGTTCCTTGGAAGCGAAAAGAGATACAATCCTGTTTACGTTATTTATCAATTCCTGTTTTTTATGTACTTGTTTTTTGAGTAACCCACACTGCATGTCAATAATAAGCAAAGCTGAATTTTTACTCATTAATAATACCCTCCATTTCAAGCCAATTTTTTCTGCTCAGTACAAATAAGAAGCCAAGAAATTCGATGGGAAATCCGTCGGGGGCTTTCCTGAAGGAGGCAGTGCCCTCGGCGGATATTCTAAAACCCAGCTTATGTAACAGCTTACAGGCAGGATGGTTTTCATTGGCTGTACCGCTTGTCAGAATGTCTACATTTAAAACTGAAAATGCATAGTTAATAACTGCTTTGCAGGCTTCAAATGCGTAACCCCTGCGCTGATACGGAGAATATATGCAGAAGCCGAGATCCAGCTCCCTTTCATTTTCTCCGTTAAGAGAAATGAAGCCAATGATTTTACCTGACGTACTTTCACATACCGCAAGATAATTATTACCCCTTGCGAAGCCTTTAGTAATTTCCATTATATCAATATCTGTTGTAGGAAACTGATAATCATAAATAGCATACTTTGATGCTTCCTTATCAATTATTATCTCTTTAAACTGCTCCCAATCCTCATTAACAAAATTTCTTATAACCAGTCGTTGGGTATGTATATTGGTCATTGGGCAACCTCCTTGCGTAAGGGGCCTTATAAGGGCTTAACTAAAGGGTTAATTTTGTCCTGTGTTGCAAAGAAAAAACTTCGTAATTCGCCAATAAATGTAATTTTACTTAATATATAACCAAAAAGTTATTTAGTCAAGAGAGGCTTTCCCCCTTCCTTTAAGGTAGCAGTTGGAAAAGTATGGAACAATCTTAATCATCTGCTGAAGACTTGGTATTTATTTGAGGTTTGTTGAATATCGCAATATTTTATAGAGGAAGTTTAGGGCAGTAGAGTTGATAAACTAACAGGAATGTGAAGAAGGGGTCTTTTGATATAAGTAGTGAAAAACACATACCGGTATTTGAGGATAACAAAAGATAGAGATAATTAGATAAGGATAATAAAGCGACTATTTCATTTTATAGAGCCTAATAGTATAATGGGTAAATATATAATAATTACATAATACTGTATGTCATACATAAAAATGATATGGGGGCAAAATATGTTTAAAATGAAGAAAATTTTGGGTTTCATCATAATTGTAACTATGTGTACAATGACAATGACAAGCGCAATATGTACTAACACAAAAACTGCAATGGCTTCAGCTAATATAGCATCTACAAGTTCCAAAGTGAATAATATCAAACTTGACATTAATGGATGCAATATAAAAGTTGAAAAGTCGGCAAACGGTAAGTTTGAGTTTGATTATGACAAGAATGTTTTTGTCGTTGCTTCAGAAATTAATAAAGACACAATTGTTATTAGTGTAACGGTTAAAGCTGATTGTTCTGCCGATTTACTTGATATGATTTTTATATACATTCCCGATGCAGCATACGATAATGTAACTGTCAAAGGATACAAGTCCGGCATTAGCTTGCCTGAACTGAATACAAACATGAAGTTAACCATTGATTATGGTGCAATGAGTTGTTATGTTCCTAAAGGCTTTAGTAAGAACATTACTTTTAAGGCAACCAATTCATCTGGTAATATTACGTTTAGTAAACAGGCTAAAGATTATACTCTGAATGTTGAAAAATCGGATTCATCAATTTCGGTAGACGATAGTTTCCCTCAGATACACGAAAATGAATATAAATATGTAAATGGCAATGGAGCTGCCAAAATTAATTTGAATTTAAAGGATTGCGCCTTTTCGGTTGGAATAGATTAGTTTATTAAAGTATTAGTTCGTTTAAATTATACAGAAAGGGATTACTTTCACGGTGAATTACTATTTGAAATAACAACAGAGAATATAATAAGGTGTTTTAAGACATACCCAGTATAAAAATAGGTAAGAGAATATTTATTAACAGGGAGATGGTTAATAGCTATTTACAGAGTAACGGGTGTCAATATGGTGTCAATATGATTAATTATGAAATAATAATGAGACAACAAAAACCCTCAAATCCTTAAGGATTTGAGGGTTTTTGTTTTGGCGCGCCCGGCAGAGATCGAATCCACAACCTTTTGGTCCGTAGCCAAACGCTCTATCCAATTGAGCTACGGGCGCATATCATATACACGTAATATCACGGTGCACTAAATATATTAATACATCTT
>JAEYNI010000310.1 GCA_023412635.1 Bacillota bacterium | reverse complement strand
ATTTATTAATAATTGAGGATAATGAACTTTTAAATATTGTAAAGGATATAAACATCAGAGATAAGCTGATAATCATGGAAAAAATATATTCAGCCTTGCCGTGTCCATAGGGATGGTCCTTGTCCTCCGGTCTGCTGGCAATAGTATTTCCCACAAGAGTCATAACTGATGCAAACACGTCCCCGGCACTGTTAAAGCCATCTGCTATCATAGCCTGGCTTCTACTCAAAAAACCCGCCGTAAGTTTAATTGAAAGAAGAAATATATTGGCAACTATGCCAAGTATGGCAACTTTTTTTGTTGTTTTAAATCTGTCCATTTTTCCTCCTGGTCTACTGCATATATATCATTTTTACAGGTGCCGAGCACATATCCAAAGTGCCGGAACGACACGGTCTGATGCATTATAGGAACTGATGCATTATAAGATGAATCGCAAGACCTGCCAAACCACCTATGACTGTTCCATTTATTCTTATATACTGAAGGTCGGCTCCCACCTGAACCTCCAGCTTGTCAACCATATCTTCTGCCTCCCAGCTATCCATTGTATCATATATCAATGAGCCGACCTTATTGCCGTAAATAGCCACCATTTCCCCAGCAATTTCTATTACTGCAGCATCAATGTCCGCTCTCATACCGGCGTTATTGTCTATCCCTTTTGAAATCATATCCAGAACATTCAGGATTTTGCTATGGAGTCTACTCTCATCCTTCAGAAAAGAATTTTTTATCTCTGTTAAAGTATCGGTCAAATTGTCCAGCAAGTCATTGAAGGCTTCTGAGGAGAGCATCTGGTTTTTTAGCTGTTCTCCTTTTTCTATAAGCTCTTCATTGCTGCGCATATCCTCTAACAGCTTTGGAAGTGCAGAAAGAATAAGCCTGTTGATCTCAGCATTTTCATCCTTATCGAGTGCCTCAATCTGAGTTAATAAATAATCCAGAATCTTTTTATAAATCAGATCACCAATAAAGGGCATTGCAAGAGTTTTATTTATCCCGGCCAGTATCAGCAGGGTTTTTTCCTTGTTATCTCCGATATATTTATATGTAGCATTAAGTAGTGCTTTAACCATAGGCTTGTGATAGCCTCCTTCAACCACTGGACCTATAACACCTGCCAATGCTGGATAAAGCCTTATTCCTTCAACTTTTTTGTTTATGGCTGAAGTTAAATAAACCTTTAATTTATCATCGTCTGCCACAGTGTTAAGTATAACCGGAAGTTTCGATGCTATTCCGTTGCTTAAGGTCTCCCTGTTGTTAAAAATATATGTGGAAATTTTCGATGATACTCCAACATTATCCAGTTTAGTGCGTATGAGTTCAGGAGTAAAGAAATTGGAAACCACAAAGTTCGATAAGGCCTTGGCAATCCTCTGCTTGTTATTTTGTATTATGGCAGTATGGGGTATGATTTTTAAACCCAAAGGATGCTTGAAGAGTGCTACAACCGCAAACCAATCTGCCAATGCACCTACCATTGAAGCTTCAGCAAAGGCCGCAATAGAAGAAAATAGAAGACCTCGGTCTTCATACCTTTTCATTATAATAAATGTAACAGTCATGAAAGCTAAAAGTGACGTTGCAATAATTTTCATTTTTCTCAGCTTTGCTCTAAGCTTTAGTTCTTCATTAAGGTAATTATACTTTTCCATTTAACCAGCTCCCAAAACTATTCCTCAGTTTCTGCTTCTCCTATTGGATCTGTACTATTCAAGCTGCTTTCCAGAATTTTCGCCAGGTCAGCATCAATTTCACCCCATACAGCTTCCAGTCCCATACGCTTTTCAGAGGAAAAGGGTATCACCTTAACAGTATTGTCAAGTTGAAGAACCTTCTTAATATCATTAATTCTTAGATTTATCTGAGACCTGCTTATTTTATCCGCCTTTGTAGCAATTACTAATGTATTCAGCCCAAATCCTCTGAGCCATTGATACATAGTTAAGTCATCCTTACTTGGGGAATGTCGTATATCAACAAGCATTGCAATGAGCTTGAGATTACCATCCTTTCGGGAGTACAAATATGTTTCTATTATATTCTCCCAGGAAGCTTTCATATCCTTTGACACATTTGCAAAGCCATAGCCGGGTAGATCCACCAGATAAAAGGTGTCATTTACATTATAAAAATTTATTTGTCTGGTTTTTCCCGGAGTTGCACCAACGCGGGCCAGACTTTTTCTATTCACCAAAGTATTAATTATGGAAGACTTCCCCACATTTGATCTTCCTACAAAAGCTATCTCAGGATATCCTGTAACAGGATACTGGTTAGGTTTAACAGCTGTTATTACATGCTCGGCCTTCTTTACTATCATAAATTTATATCTCCTTATTTTCACGGTATTAATTTTTTTCACATTAATAATAAGCGGAAACCTTTTGTACTGATTTTTTATTAAGCTCCATCTCCGCTAATTAATACTAATTATACCTCAATTACTACATTTTTTATCCATTTGTCTGATTTCAAACGGATAATCGATAGTATGATCTTAGCCAGTTCTTCAGCCATAACCAGCAGAACTACCCACTGAACCTCCAGTTTGAGCAAAAATGCACCGATAAAAGCCAGTGGAACTCCTATGAACCACATGGTAAAAGCTTCAGCCTTGAAAGCGAACCCTGCATCTCCTCCACCTCTTAATATCCCAACGATAGCTACTATATTGGTTAAGCGTATGGGGATAATAAAAGCGTTTATGTTCAATATAAGAATAGCAGTCTTTATTACATCAGGAGTAACATCAAAAAGGCTTGCAACAGACGGTGCGGTAAAATATAATGCTCCTCCTAAAACTATCCCCCCATATATACATAATGCTACAAAGTTCCATGCATACCGACGAGCCTTTTGCTCCTCTCCTGCACCAATGGCATGGCCCATAATTACTGCTGAGGCACTGGCCATTCCGAAGCCTGCAACCAGAAACAGATTTGTTATAATGTTTGTTATCTGAACAGCTGCGAAGGCTTCAGTACTGATTCTACCATATGCCACCGAATAAACAGCAAAGCCTAGTCCCCAGCAAATTTCATTGAGAATTACAGGAACCATAGTTGCCGTTACACGCTTAAAAAGGTCTGATGTAACCGCTTTTAACACTTTCAGTCTTATACGTAATATATCATTATATCTCCCACTTACGGCTAAAAAAATAACCATTTCAATAATTCTTGAAATAAGTGTTGCGGTAGCTGCACCCTTAACTCCCATGGCAGGGAAACCCCATAGGCCAAAAATCATTATAAAATTCAGCAGAGTATTTATTCCTAAAGCGATTCCGCTTATTACCATGGGCATAGTGGACCTTCCAATACTTCTTAGGTTAACGCTAACTCCAAAGCTTATTGCTGCAAATACAAAGCTAAAGCTTAAAATCCTTAAAAAATCAGAACCAAGCTCTATAACCAGCGGTTTGGTATTGAAAATAGACACAATCTGAACAGGAAAAATAATCCCCACAATTGAAAACAGCAATGCAATCCCTGCCGCCAACGCTGCTCCGATATTAACAACCTTTCCGATATTTTCATAATCCTTTTTGCCCCAGAACTGAGCGATATAAATACCGGCTCCTCCGTGAATGGCAGCGTACATAAGAAAGACCAGGAGTCCATACTGATTGGCTATTCCAACTGCAGCCACAGGCTCGTTACCCAACTTTCCCACCATAACACTATCAACCATACTCAATGAAGACGTAATCAAGTTCTGCAATACTACCGGTATGGCTAGAGTTACGAGTTTATGATAAAAAGACTTGTCTCCAATTAATATATTTTTCATTAAATCCCCCAAATAACCGTTCTTATCTCTTTTTTTAGCCTAAATATTTACCTCACGTGATTATACTACACAAATAACTAAATTACTATTATCTAATATCTAATATCTAAAAAAAATCCGCCGTCAACTGACAGGCGGATTTTTTATTAATTCATTATTCTTGGAGCCTTTCTATCACCTTACCATTTGCTTTTCGCATGTTAGTATCTGCGTTCTTCAGCTGGTCGGTAACTTTGCTGTATTCCACAGGCCGCTTAATTTTCAAGGTTGTGGTTTTTATAAGCTCCTCGAAGCTCAATACAAAATACCTTATTATTTTATACTGTGGAATATCCTCATTCATCTTTTTAATTTCCTTTTGCACCATATCGGATATCTCCTCGATGGTAGGTTTTCTGCCCCATTTTTCGGTAAGAGCCTCTTCGTTTATAACAAGCTTGGCGCAAACCTGAATATCTCCGTCAGGAGCGGTATTCCCCCAAGCAAAAGCTTCCTTTACACCATCAATATTGTTTAAAAGCATTTCGTATTCCTCAGGAAAGGCTTTCTTACCATTGGTAAACACTATCATGGATTTGGCCCTGCCTGTAATGGTAGTGAAGCCTTCGTCATCAATAAATCCCAAATCTCCTGTGTGAAACCAGCCCTGTTCATCAATAGCTTCTCTTGTTGCAGCTTCATCCTCATAATAGCCCATCATAACATTGGGGCCTCTTGTGATTATTTCTCCCATGCCGTTTTCATCGGGATTGTCTATGGCTATCTCTATTCCTCTCATAGGCTGGCCAATGGTTCCGGCCTTATTATAAAAATCATTATTGGCCGCAACCACCGGTGAGGTTTCAGTAAGTCCATAGCCCTGTATAACCTTAAGTCCCAGTGTCCCGAAACCATTAATGATTTCCTTGTCAATAGGTGCAGCTCCCGAAATAGCTAACCTTAAGCCCGGACCAATCTGCTGGAGTATTTTTCTGAACAGCTTCCTTCTGATGTCAATTCCCACAGCAGATAATGCATTGGATACCTCACCTAAAACCTTGACAGTACCGGCCTTACCAGCCTTTCTCAGACCCTCCTGTAGCTTCTTATGCATAGCTTCTAATATAGCAGGTACTACAACCAGCAATGTAACATCAAATTCCTTAAGGTTTTTAGCAATATGCTTGATGCCTTCTGCATAAGCAATAGTGACGCCATTCTTAACCATAAACAGCATACCTCCCGAAAGCTCGAAGGTGTGGTGAAGGGGCAGAATGGACAAGTGTACATCATCAGGATATATCTTGATTATTGATGTGATTGCACTTATATCGGAACATACATTCCGCTGATTAAGCATAACTCCCTTGGCCATACTGGTTGTCCCTGATGTAAAAAGCAGTAAAGATAGTTTTTCCGAATCAATAACTGCATTAATAAAGCTCTTATCTCCTGCTTTCAGAAGTTCATTACCCTTTATAATTAATTCCGATATACTATGAAAGTTCTCTGGATATTCACCCTCCAGCTCATCCATACTGATAAACTGCTGTATTCCGGTACTCTTTTTAGACAGCTGAAGCATTTCTAAATCAAACTGCTTACTGTAAAATATGGCATCAACTCTTCCTCTTCCGATCAGGTTTTCTATCTCGACCTCGGGTAAATACTTATCCAACGGCACCGCTATGCCTGTACCGTTAACTATTGAAAAAAAGCTTATTGCCCACTCATATCTATTTTCGCTGATTATGGCTATCCTTTTATCCTTAAGCCCCAAATTAAGCAAAGCTGTTCCAAGAGCATCAACTTCGGCTCCAAACTCTTTATAGGTTTTAACTTTGATATTATTATCCCGTTTGAATTTGAAAGCATCCTTATCTCCGAACTTCATTATGCTGTTTTGCACCAACTGCTTAAAATTCACCACGTTATCAGTATCATAATAGCCCAGCCCGGTTACGGTCTTTCTGCCGTTTACATCGGAAAGTACAATTCCTTTTTTGCTCATATGAGTTCTCCTTGATATTTGGATAGGAATAATTATTACCTGGTTATAATTATTATATTCCATTCCTGAAATTCTATCAAATAAATCTATCAATATATCCCAATTTACCCTTTTTGTTTCAATTATATTTGTAGTAATTAATCTTTTATTCAAGTCTGTGTGTTTAGGCATACTAATTCTTAATACTAATATTCATAATCCAGGCGTGCTCATATTTTTTATTTGGAGGTACTTTTATTAAAAAATTAAGATAAATAATTGTATTTCCAGGGTAACAGTGCTAAATTAATAAATATACCAAGCTATGGATAATATCTCCAGTATATTAGAAGATAGCTTCGCCCGATTAAATCCTGGTTAAATCATCTATACTTTATGATAAATAGTAAAATTCATTTCAGGGGGAATAACTATATGTCCAGAAAAATAGTCAAGCTTACTTTTGGAGAAGAAGTTGCCAATGCCATTACACATGGAGTTCCGGCTCTGCTTGTCTTAGCTGCCTTTCCATTTGTTATAATCACAGCCTACACAAAGGGTAGCCTTGTTGATGTCGCAAGTGTTACCATATTCAGCATCTGTATTTTCCTTATGTTCCTGATGTCCACCTTTTACCATGTGATGGAGCACGACACAACTCATAAGCGAGTTATGCAGATATTGGATCATATATGCATATACATAGCAATAGCAGGTACCTATACACCAATAGCTGCCTCGGTTATAGGCGGCTGGCAGTCTATAGTGCTTCTGTCGGTTCAATGGGTAATGGTACTTTTCGGAATCCTTTATAAGTCCATTTCAAAAAAATCCATACCCAAATTATCGCTGATGATTTACCTCGTAATGGGCTGGAGCCTTGTAATCTTCATGCCACTTTTCTTTCAGAAAGCCAATCCTCTGCTGTTCTGGCTGATTCTAGGCGGGGGTGTTTTCTATACGGTGGGAGCTGCGATTTATGCTAAAAAAGGCTTCAAATACCACCATATGGTCTGGCATATATTTGTGTTTCTTGGTGTCCTGACACATTATATAGGGATCTGCTTTTTTATGTATTAATTCAACTCTTAATTTACAATTTTTATTAATCCAGGCTAGTTAACTTTACAATAATCTATAGATTAAACTCTTCACCCGTAAAGCCCAAAAGCACCTCTTTTTGCTTCCATAACAAAAAGAGGTGCTTTTTATATCTAATAACCTTAGTAGTTTTACCAGCTTGGGTGGAATTTACTTGCATTTTATTATTACATAGTGTAATATTTATACATAACGTGCGTTATATAACGTACGTTATGTATTAGTAATTGCACATATTGTTAAAGGACGTGACTATATGGGACCTAAAGTTAAATTTACAAAGGAGCAGGTAATTAACGCAGCCTTTGAGATAGCCAAATCAGAAGGCATCGATAATGTAACCATGAAAAAAATAGCACAAAAAATGGGTAGCTCGGTAGCTCCTATTTATGTTAACTTCAAGAATGTTAACGAGTTAACTGAAGCCTTAATTGATAAGATTTTTAGCATAAGTCAGCAGCTCTTAATCGAAGAAAGCACAGGAAATCCTTTCTATGATATAGGAAGAGCAAGCCTGAGATTTGCAGATGAGTACAAGGTACTTTTCAGGGATATGATTATGAAAAGTAACAGTTATAAAAAAAGTTACGATGAAAAAATGACACCAGTTTTAATTGATGAAATGAAAAAAGACCCTGAGCTGAAAGACTTTACAGACGAAGAGTTGAAGACAATTCTGCTTAAAGTAAGCGTTTTTCAAATGGGGCTTTCAGTAATGGTTGCCAATGGCTTAATACCGGAAGAATGTAGAAAGCAGGACTTGATGGATATCTTATCGAGCGCAACCGATGACATAATACTGTCAACCAGGTCGAATAAAAATAAACTAAAATAATTTTGAATAAGTGGGAGGGGACAAAATGCAACGCAGAAGTAAATATCTTATTATGGCAAGTTTACTGGCTGCATTTATATTATCAATAACATCAACTGCTGCCTTGGCCCAAAGTAATGAACCTGGTAGCCTGGAAGCATTCCTTGACAGTTCTTTGAAGACCGGGATTGAGAAGCATCATATTCCAAATGCCACAGTTTCTGTAGTAGAAGATGGGCAAATCGTATATAAAAAAGGATTTGGCTTTACAGATATTGATAAGGGTGTTCCGGTTGATGCCGACAAGAGTCTTTTTCGTATTGGTTCTACTTCGAAATTAATTACCTGGACCGCAGTTATGCAGCTTGTTGAAGCAGGCTTACTGGACTTAAACACAGATATCAATACATATTTGGATTTCGAAATACCTCCACAGCTTGAAAAGTCCCTTAAGGGAACAACGGTAGAACCAATAACTCTAACTCATCTGATGACTCATACATCAGGCTTTGAAGATAACTCAAATGTGCTTTTCAGAATTTCACAGGATAAACTCCTTCCCTTGGATGAATATATAAAGAATTATCTGCCTGAAAGAATTTTTCCGGCCGGGAAAGTTGCCGCATACTCAAATTATAGTACAGCACTGGCAGGCTATATTGTAGAAAGGGTAACCGGAAAGGTATTTTCTGATTATGTTGATAAAAACATTTTCAAGCCCTTGAATATGCATCGTAGTACATTCGTGCAGCCTCCCCCATCGGATTTTGCAGCTAATATAGCTACACCTTACAGATTTGTTAATGGGCAATATCTTGAAGGAAGCTTTGAATATTTAGTGCCTGAGCCGGCTGGGAGCATGAGTACTACTTCTTCAGATATGGCAAACTTCATGATAGCGCATCTAAATGGCGGTATTTATAATGAAAAGCGAATACTTAATGAAGAATCAGTAGCAAAAATGCACAAACAGCATTTTACCCATGACCCGGATTTAGGTGGTATGACTCTTGGTTTCATGGAAGGTGTATTCAATGATAAACGTTTACTTTTCCATGGCGGTGGCACAATGCTGTTTAGCACAGGCTTATACCTGATACCAGAAGAAAATGTAGGCATTTTTATTTCTTATAGCGGTGGTAGCAATATTTTACACTCCGAGGTCTTTCAAGGGTTTATGGATAAATTTTATCCTGTTAATGCTGTAAAAACAGCAGTGCCTAGTGAAGGAAGCAGGAGCAGGGCTGAGAAATTTGTTGGAGAATATCAGCAGAACCGAAAAAGTGTTACTACTGATGAGAAAATAAACAGCATACTCGGAGGGGGCATTATTAAGGTTGATATGGATAAGGATGGCTATCTGTTGGTAACTAATGCCGGTGAGATTAATAAATTTGTCGAAACTGGACCCGGTGTGTATCAGAATCTTCGAGAGGGCCGGACACAGGATTATTTTGGCCCTTTTCATAAAATTATTTTCAAGGTTGATCCATATGGCAGAACCATGCTGACATCTGATGGTCCTATGACATATTCAAAAGCTCCCTTTTATTCTACAATGAATTTTACAATATCACTTCTAATAATTATTTTATTCATCACAGTCATTTCAATTATTTATTGGGTAATTGCTAAATTATTTTATCTGTTCAAAAAGAAAAGAAAGCAGTCCTCAAAGTTAGCTATTATGGCACAATGGGTTGGTATTTTTGCAGGTATCGTAATTATAGCTGTTTTCGCCGGCATCCTCTCGTCAGGAAATGTTGATCCTGTATATCAATTACCACAGGATGCTTATAATCCTGCCGAAGGAAAATCATTAATTGACTTTATACCGTTAGTTATACCAATTTTGGGTGTATCTCTTTTAGCTTTTACTGCAATCGCTTGGAGAAAAGGTTTTTGGAAGTTATTTACCCGGATTCACTATACCTTATTTACTCTTTCAGTTTTAGGCTTGACCTGGATATTCTTTTACTGGAATTTATTTTAACAGGTTCAGTTTTTATAGTTCAAAGCAGCTGCGTTACCTCCCGGTAAGCAGCTGCTTTCTTATTTAAAATATTAAGCTTTCCTTACGCAAATTAAATACATCAACTAATACACTAACAAATGTACCATTTCCAATGCCCTATCGCTTAATATGACAAAGTCAGGTGTCTAGTATTGATTTGTTCTTACCTCAAACCACCCCTGGGGATGCTTACATACCGGACAAATTCCAGGTGCATCGGTACCCTGATGAATATGTCCGCAATTGGTACAAATCCACTGCTGGGGTTCCTTCTTCTGATACAAAGTTTTGCTCTTCAATTCTTCAGCAAGCTGTTTGAATTTCTTTTCGTGCTCCCTTTCAATATTGGCAATCATTCTGAAGGCAGCTTCAACTTGAGGGAAACCCTCTTTTTTTGCAATATCGGCAAAAGTAGGATATATTTTTGAATGTTCTTCATGTTCGCCATGAGCTGCCGAATAAAGGTTCGCAACAGTATCTCCCAATTCAAAGGGATAGCCTGCATCGACGTTAACATTGCTTGGACCGCCCATTCCATCGACCAGTAAATCATAAAATACTTTAGCATGAGCCCTTTCGTTTTCGGCTATCAGCTTGAACTCTTGTTCTAGTACAGCATGCCCTTCCTGCTTTGCATATCCGGCATAGAAAGTATACCTGTTTCTAGCCTGTGACTCGCCGGCAAAAGCTCTTGCGAGATTTTCTGATGTTTCTGTTCCTGATAACTTACCCATAAAATCCTCCTGTGAAGGGAAAACAAAAATAAGTTATGAATTATTTTTGTTTTCAAATATAATTTAGCCATATTTTTACCAATATGAAGCAAATTATTCTACTTGGAGGCAGCCTTGGATAAATATGTGCATTACTGATAAGGTTTCAATAGAAGTTTAAGCTTGAGTTCACTACTTTCAATATGAGGTTGCAAGTTATGTTCATCGCTAGTTTGCGCTAAGAAAACCATTTATTGATGAGTGTGCTATTTCAATAAAATTTCGGAATTCCATGCTTTCTTCGAGTTCAGGATAGTAAATAAGCTGTATAAAAAACGGACTCGCCATTCTGTACTTCAAAATCCCCAGCTTATCCTTTTCGTGAATGGTGAACTGCGGCAGAAACCCTATACCCCAATTATTGATGACCAGGTTTTTTATCGTATCCACATTACTTAATACCATTGAAATATTATATTTCTGCCCGAATTCCTTGAATTCGGAGATTAATGCCTTGCGATAAGGGCACTCTTTACCGGTCAATATAAGTGATTGCTCCTCAAGTTTTTCCCTAATATTCGATTCTGAATTGGTTTTAGGATTGTATACAAAACACAGACTCTCTTCCTTAATCTTTAAAACTTTAATACCCTCAAACTTGATTTCCTTATTAAAGACTAAAACAAAATCCAGTTTCTGTTTAGCTAGTTTCTCCAGCAAACTAGCTTCATCTTCAATTGAAAGGTGAAAAATTATATGAGGATATTTAATTTTATATACTTCAATAATGTCCTGCAAATAATACAGGGCAATGGACTCTATTGTACCAATATTAATTTCATTTACCTTATGTATTCTCAATTCATTATCCAGCCTCGCCATTGAATCTAGTACTTCTTTAGCATATCGGTATATGATTTTTCCTTTTGGGGTTAAAATCAAGCCATTACCTTTTCGATAGATGATTTTATCACCGTAAATCTGTTCCAGCCTCTGAATATGTGTGGAAATACTGGATTGGGAGTATCCCAACACCTCTGCGGTTTGAGAATAATTCCCCAATTCATACAGATATAACAGGCTTTTAAAATATGTAAGCTCCATGTTTCACCTCTAAATATCAATATTTTAGATAGATTTTATCAAAGTATATCTATTTCGTCAATAATACTAATGTATTATAATGAGGGCATGATGGTTAAAGGGAGCTCTCAATTTTATGATAATTTGATTGAATAATAATTTATCCAGTATATTTTGATAGGAGTGATGACATTATGCTCGAAAAAGTAAACCTTAAAGCATCCGTAGACTCAATCGATAAATTATACATATATGACAAGGTTGGACAACTTAACGGCCATGTCCTAAGTGTTGTAAATGTTGAAAACCGTACTTTGGACTTTCACGTTCATGAGAGCTCTGATGAGCTGTTTTACGTGATTGAAGGTAGCTTCCATCTGGAAATTGATGAAGGTCTGGTCAAAGTAGATGAAGGTGAGTTTATTATTGTCCCGAAAGGAATGAGACACAGACCGGTAGTTATGGCGTTGACCAAATTTTTGATGATCGAATTGGATGGGACACTAAATAAAGAAAACAGTGGTGACCTGTATG
>JAEYNI010000303.1 GCA_023412635.1 Bacillota bacterium | reverse complement strand
TATAAGGCGAATAAAGGAGGTTAATTGGCCATGTGCGCTTTTAAAATATTTGATAAAATATTTTGAATATTTCGCACGGCCATAAATTCATAGGTTGGTTTGGAAGACGAGCATTAGCGAAGTCTTTCAAGCTAACCTCCATGAGCCTTTCATTATTCTCCGATATATTCAAATCGTCTAAAGGTCAGACCGTCTCGTTCAATTATTTCATTCCACATGGCAGCAGGTCGTACCCATATACCCATTTCCCCATATAATGCCTGGTAAACCACCATATCCTCAAGGGTTTCACTGTGTCTGGCAATATAAAGCACTTTATATTCATTACCTTTAAAATGTCTGTATTTTCCCGGTTTGATTTGTTTCATACTGAACTCCTATCCATCCTTAACTCTTCACTATTCATCTTCCACTTTTAGTCTTTCACTTTTCACTTTATTCGACTTCTTCCAGCAGCTTTATCAACGCCTTTTCAAACGCCTCGTCATTTTCCTTGGACCGCTTTTTTATGGAACCGGTTCTACCCCCGGCTCTACGGACCTTCTGACCAAGATGCCTTTCAAACAGCAGCCTGTCTATGTTACTATCGTTATAGACAAGTCCATTCTGATTTAATACTTTTGCCCCCTTACCCAGACCCATGGCTGCAACACCGTAATCCTGTGTTACCACTATATCACCACGATTAAGAAGGTTTATAAGTTTTATATCAACGCTGTCCCTTGCTTTATCGACGATTACTACGGTACTGTACCCGTCAAAGAGCTCATGACTGGTATCTATTATCATGGTCACAGGTATGCCGCGTTTTTTTGCATTTCTTACTATTATATCCTTAACCGGGCATGCATCAGCATCAACGAGAATCTGAATAAAACCACCTCCCATACAAAGAAATTAACAGCTAAATCTAAATTAATTTTATACTAGATTATTTTAACCGATTGCCTTTCTATGATATCTGCCGACAGAAGGATTTTTTCTGTGGGCTCTCCAGCTTTAGTGCAATGGAATCCATTGTTACTTTTTTTGGCATAGTTCCTCCGTTGTGATGATTATGTAATGCATTATAACACAAGAAATTTGCTTCGCAAAGCCGCTTAGTGCCCGTTCCGATTAATCTGTCATTGCCGATCCTGATGCACCTTTTGGAGATACCTCAAGTGCTATCGCTGCCTGTGGTATAGCAAGAACAATGAGTTTGAAGACCTGGGAGCGACTGCCTGATTTGAAGACAACATCACCTCAGCAGCGCAACGTTGTACTTCATCCTGAGTTCATTAACGGTAAATATGCCCTGTACACCAGGCCCCAGGATGGTTTTATAGAAACGGGCAAGGGCGGCGGCATAGGCTTCGGTTTCACAGATAGTATGGAAAACCCACGTATAGATGAAGAAATTCTGATGGAATGTAAGGAATATCACACAATAAAAGAAGTTAAAAACGGACAGGGCCCTGCGCCCATAAAAACTCCCAAAGGCTGGCTCCATATTGCACACGGAGTAAGAAATACCGCAGCCGGACTACGCTACGTTGTATATGCCTTCCTGTCTGACCTTGAACATCCCGAGCAGGTCATCAAATGCCCCGGAGGCTTCTTAATAGCTCCCGAGGGTGAAGAGAGGATTGGCGATGTTTCCAATGTTATATTCTGCAACGGTGGCGTAGTAAGGGCTAACGGAGAAATATTCATTTATTATGCCTCTTCCGACACCAGATGTCACGTTGCAACTACAACAGTTGATAAGATGCTGGATTACGTTATGAATACTCCCGAGGATCCGTTAAGAAGCTATGCCTGCGTACAGCAGAGGATTGAACTTATTTCAAAAAACCTTGAATTGATAAAATGTAAGAAGATCGAGCTCTAACAAATCAATAAACCAACTGATTATGCACATGAGTATTACTCGCAGTTGAACGACTATATATTTAATTCCTAAAAACTTCTTAATAGCTCTGATAGCGCTATTTCCGACGTCAACTGTTGCCTTAAGCGGTCTCCAATTTTTGAGTCCAGAGGCTCTCCAAGAAGTACATTTTTATTTAGTGTTTTTTCCATTATCTCCCATTGTGTTTTGGTTTCCAGCACTTTTGCCAAAAGGAGCTCCGGGTTTCCCGAATAATCCAGTTCGACCTTCTTAAGCTTTATATATTCAAGCAGAAGAGCCCTGGCACCGTGCAGCATCCAAATATCATAACTTATTCTATCAAGGACAGGCCAACCTTCGGATTTGTAATAATCCTCCATATTGAATTGTTCATCACATAATCCGGCAAACTGCTCAATGGCCTGTTTGCCATAATACCTTGTATATAGTCCGTCCTGTATCTCGGGTGCCGAAAAGTTATCTGCCATCCTTTGGAAAAGGTTTGCAACATCCTTTTTTAACTCTTCTCCATTAAGTTCATCTTCTCTTACCTCCAAGGAGCAGCATTTCATGTAAAGGTTTGTAGCTCTTTCTATATCACATTTTGGTATAATTCCTATCTGATTGTTAAACTCATACGGGACATAGTTATCCATTATTACGGTATATGGAATTTTTTCAACATAATAAAAATTTTCCATATCATGGTGCAAAATTATACAAAAGTGATCCTCAGCCCCCGGATTATAATCTTTAGTATCATAGGCAGGATTATATCTTCTGTAAAAGCTTAAAATTTCAAATATCGTATTAATAATTACCATCTGACCTCGATTCAAAAGTTCTTCTATATACTTTACCGATTCTCGGTCACCTTCTCTGACATATGTATTCACTTTAACGTATTTCGTCCATAAGGGAGTGATATTTCTGCTTAAATTATACATACGGTAATTTCCTGTCGTCCTGTTAATCCAGCAGGTAGGATTGATATCTCTTATGAACAGGGCTGCAATTTGCTTTTTATCCAATTTAAATTGGTTCAGAAGTATGTTGTAAACAGAGGTCTCAAAACAGTTTAACTGCAATGAAAACATATCTGTTGTTCCGTCTTTTTCCTTAAAAAAACTTAAATCCTTCAGACTTGAGTTTATCAATGACATTTCATCTCCCACCTCTCTAATTACATTATTTTTCATATAATCCAATTTTATATCTTATTGTATATGTTTTCAATTACCTTTTCTGACAAAAAAATGCACTACTGTTTAGCTGTAGTGCCTCCGTCTTGGAGAAATAACATGTTTCAGTTCTCTTAGGGTTTTCCGAAGTCAGGTGATCCATCTTCGTTCCAATACAGTTCCTTTACAAAAGTATGTCTGTTTGGATCGTAAAGGGGGTCACATACTATTTCAAAATGTCTGTACCTGAAGAAGCCGAACATGTCGGCGGTTTGACAATTTTCGAAAAAAACTCCGGTAATTATAATCAAGGAATAAATGTGCGGGTTATTTACGAGCAGGTTCCGGTTCATGGATAAACATATTCAACCTCAGGTTTTTCTGTTCTGATGATATCATGTGCGTATAGTACGGGAAGCTTGCTTTTCATATGCTGTTCGTACTCTATTTTTATTACAGCAGTTATGTATATCCACTCACCGTTTTTAAACTCCCGCGCTCTGTCGCTTTTGCACAGAAAGCCAACAGGAGCGAGGTCAGCAGCACAGCAACTCATGGCCATTCTGGCAAGAACAAATTCATTCATATTGAAATCCTCCCGCTTGAATACTCGGCCTTTGACCTTTATAGTTTTCCCCCTATAAGCTTCGGGATCATTGCTAACCTTCATATACCATTTAAGGTATTCATCGTCACCAACTACTGATATGTGATTCTCAGCATTATGCTTTTCGGAGTTTGTTCTATTCAAACTTTTATAGGCATTGAGGCTGCTCTGTTTTACAGAAGTCCTTTGAGGGTTATTTAGCTGGTCGTTTTCTCTTAAATATCCTCCCGAAGTCGCAGGAATAATAGTACCTGATATTATCGGAATCAGAAGAATTAAGCATGAAAAATAGTTTGCTTTTCGTTTGGGTCTAAAAAGTGCCGGAAGCATGGAAAGGGCAATAGCTAATAATGCTACGGCTGAAAACCACAGATATTTGTTTGTTCTCGGATGAATATAGTGCTTTATGGCATCCATCAATAGAGCCGTGATGAGGATACCAGTCATAATCAGTAATATTACTATCTGCATAAGGCATTCAAAGTTTATCTTCTTCATAGCTTCCACCTTCATTTATACTACTTAAACCAGCAGTGCCCCAAACGAGAAAACAAATATCCCCACTGTCAATATGACGAAAACCAGTTCAGCGAGGAACTTTATTTTATAGGAGCCAGATAGCATCAGAATATTTTTTATATCCAACATTGGACCCATTACCATATAATAAATCACCGAATACAGAGGAAAACTGTAGGAGAAGCTTTTAGCCATAAAGGCATTAGAGGTTGAACATACTGACATCAACATTGAGGTTAGAGTCATCGCCAGCAAAACAAGCATAGGTTTGACACTACTGCCCGAAAGAGAGTTCCTTTCCGCTAGGATTTGAAAAAGTGAGGTTATGAAAGCTCCAAGTATTACATACTTAGACAACTTAAAAAATTCTTTTCCTGAGTGGAGTACCAGTGTCCTTAGTTTTGAATTAAAGCCGTAATCCTGCATTCTACCCGCATAATCAACCGAACACATAGAATTATTGTATATTTTTTCTCTTATAGCACTTTGGGCGGTTACTCCTGCCAACTTAACAAATAGACCGGTTAATAAAGCAATTGATATGCCAAAGGTAATCCGGAGGAAGACGATTTTGGGGTCCTCCGGAAATGCATAAAAGGTTGATAATATTACGACAGGGTTTACTACTGGAGCTGCAAGTAAAAAGGCTGTTACAAAGCAAACCGGTACCCCCTTCCTTGCCATTCTGGCAGTAATGGGGGCCATGGCACAATCACACACGGGAAAGCATACACCCAGCAATATTGCTATTACAAAGCCTATTCCCCTATACCTTGTGAAAAGACCGATAATTCTTTCATCACTGATGTAAACCTGTAAAAAGGATGAAACAAATACCCCAATAATTATAAAAGGCAGTGCTTGAATTAATATACTGATGAAAATAGTGTTCAGGCTTTGAATTGTTGTTAATAGTTCCCCATTAATCTTAGCCTGGGAAGAAATATATATAAAAAATAATGTTATTAGCGGGATGATTAACCATATAAATTTCTTAGTAATATTCCCAATGCCAGCAGGGCTGATTTCCAATATCTCCAGAAGCTCTTCTTCCTCACGGCTATTTTTTAGTTCCCTGATATCCGCATGTCTGTTTATACTCTTCAGGGTCCTTTTTATGCTTTTCATATGGGTTTTAACCGGGTTGTTACTGTTAATCAGCAAAATCACATCGCTATTTGAAAACTGCTCAGTCATTATATTACCCATATTACTCATGTAAAGCTGAAAGGTGTTCATGTCAGCCAAGGTAATTATTTTTTCAACACTCAAGTGTTCCGGAAGTCTAAGTCTTAAAAATCCGCCGATTTCCCAGGTTCCGTTGTATTCAATAATAATCCTGTCAGGCGAGT